>REDV01000129.1 GCA_007695365.1 Cryomorphaceae bacterium
AAGCTAGTCGCGATAAGGTGTTTCATGAATCATTTTTTCGAGGGGTACTACCTTGAATCCTTCCGATTGAAGCCATGGCAAAAATGCATCCAAAAATGCTACCAACTCTTCATTGGTATCGTGAAGAAGAATAATGGAACCCGGTCGTACAGATTTTCGCAAACGCGCCGACAACAAAGAGCCCGTTCCGATTACCGTATCGTACGAGCGCACATCCCACCCCACAGGAACCACTTCGTGACGCACAACAGCTGCCGCCACACGCGGATTGGTAAGCCCGAACGGCGGCCGGAACCAACGTGGCCGCACACCTGCCGCCTGCTCAATGGCCTTTTCGCAGGCTTCCATTTCGCGCACCATGTTTCTCGTCCAACGCAGCGGAAACCACCACCGGTGATAGTACCCGTGATTGCCCACGGTGTGCCCATAACGCACCAGCTCTGCCACGATCCCCGGCCTTTTACGAACATTTTCACCAATCAGGAAGAAGGTTCCTTGCACACCGTGATTGTTGAGACAGCGCGCAACGGGCAGGGTGATATCCCGCGGTCCGTCGTCAAAGGTCAGGGCAACTTCTCTTCTGCTCCGATTGCCGTGGTTTCGAAGCGGAAGAAAATACCGCGCGCGAATCATCACGGTTCCAATAAAAAGCAAGAACACATACAGCGCTGCGGGCAACACAAGCCACCACCACGAAAGCGCCCCATAGCCTGCAAATGCTGCGAGCAAGAGCACGATAAGCAGAAAAAGATTTCGGGCTATTCGGTGGTTCAGCATGTGCTGACCAAGATAAAACTATGGTTGCGTTCCAGAAAATGGTTGTACAACAGAGCGTGTTTCAATGGGCGCACTACCTCTCCGCTCAGCAACGCATAATCGGGAACATATTGGTGATGCAGCGTCATGGCCGCCATCCACAAACCGAAAGAAACCGCCGTGTGGTACTCGCCGCTCAAATGCTTAAACGCAGCCTGTACAGGCTGATGATCGCTAAAGAGGTGCTGTTCCATCCGGTCGTACCAGGGCTCGGCAGATTGATCGCCATTGCGGCCGATTACGAACAAATCTATATCCTGCGGTCCGAGCTTGTTGCGCTCCAAAAACCGTGAAGCCAGTTGGAGTACCTCATCTTCACCCGGTTTGTAATGGGTTTCCACATCCATCACTTCGGCATAGGAATGCTCTTTTCCGCTGCCTAGCACCATAAACATCGCACCCTCGCCACCTGTGGTACCGCGAAGTCGGGTTTGCAGCAGCTCATGGGGGTGGACGGGTTGCACCCTGTACATTCCCAATCGCGCCATCAGTTGAACCGAGGGCGTAATCAGCTCATCAATAGCCCCGAGCAAAATATTTTCAGCCCTGCCCTCTTCGCCCAGTAAAAGCGCGTCATAGAGCGCTGTCTCAAAGGATGCTCCGCGCTGGGAGTAACACATATTGTACACATGCCACTTGTTTTGCAGGGCAATTTGTCCGCCAATGGTGTTGTGCGTACTCTGAATAAACGCAGTAGGCGCCAATGTTTGTTCTTCTCTTTCAATCATTGAGCGCAAAAAACGGTCGGTATCTTGTGTGCAGCCGAGTGCAGTGGCCGTTAACACCGCGTCGGGCGATTCGAGATTTGCATCCTTCAGGGCTTGTCCGGCGGCCGCAATCCCCATGCGCAGAATACGCGCCATCCTGCGCAATGTCATGGGTTGAATCCACTCCTTATAATCGGGTTCTATGGCGCTTAAGCATTGTAAAGGTTCAAAAACCGGCTGCTCAGGAAAGGCCCGTGAACCAAAAGTTTCCTGCGCCGAGATGTTTCCTATGCCGCGGATGTACAAGCTCATGGTCTGGAAAAAATGATGCTGCTGCAATTTCCGCCAAAACCAAAGGAATTGCTCAGCACGTGGTTCACAGTTTTGTTTTCGGGCGACGTGACGTAGGTCAAGGGATGCTCCATCAACGGATTCTCCAGCCTCAGCGTGGGAAACATCATCTGCTCACCGATGCTCAAAATGGAAAAAACGGATTCAACCGCACCCGCAGCACCGAGCGTGTGACCGGTAAAACTCTTGGTGCTCGTAACGGGCGGTGGCTCGGTAAACACTGCACGAATAGCCGCCGCCTCGGTTTCGTCGTTGTTGGGCGTGGCGGTTCCGTGGGCGTTGATGTGGTTAATGTCCGCAGGACGCAAACCGCCCTCCTTCAATGCCGCTTCCATGGCCATCCGGGCTCCGGTGCCATCGGGCGATGAGGCAGTTTGGTGATGGGCATCGTTGGTATTGGCATATCCTGAAACCCTGGCCAAAATGCGCTTTCCGCTTTTCAGGGCATCTTCTTCGGATTCGAGCACTATGTACGCAGCGCCCTCTCCCAGGTTCAAACCTCTGCGGCTCTGATCAAAAGGTCGGCACAGCTCCTTGTCGAGAATCATCAATGAATTGAAGCCGTTGAGGGTAAACCGCGACAATCCATCAGCACCTCCGGCAATGGCATTTTTTATACGACCCGCACCAATCATTCTGGCTGCCAACATAATGGTGTTCACAGAAGAGGAACAGGCCGTATTGATGGAAGCGAGAAATCCGCGAACACCCAACTCTTCGGCGAGTTGCTCAGAGGTGCCGCCGCAGTCGTGATTAAACACCTCGCGCATATGGCCGTAGTGCTCATTCTCCATGAAACCGGGGTAGAAATCTTCGGTGCGGTCCATGCCCCCTACGGTGGTTCCGTTCATGAGTCCGGTAAGGTGATTGGGTGTGATTTGCGCCATTTGGATTGCTTCGCGAGCGGCGAGAAGGGCGATGAGGGCGGTTCGCGACCAAAAGGGTGGGTGGGTGGGCCCGGAACGGGAAATCAACTCACCGCGATCCGCCCGAACTTCGCCCAGGGGCATTTCGTGGTGAATCGTGCTCAATAATTCAGGGGGAGCAATTCCATGCCGACCGGATTTGAGCGCGAGCAGGTTCTCCTCTACCCCAAATCCGAGGCAGGTAACTACGCCCATTCCGGTAACAACTACCCCCTGCGGCATTTAAAATCAGGCTTCCTTGCGCGACTGAATATATTCAGCCATGGTGCGCACCGAGTGAAAAACATCTTTTCCTGCTTTCGGATCCTCGAGCTTGATACCGTAATTACGCTCCAGCAATACAATAAGCTCCAGGGCGTCAATGGAATCCAGGCCCAGTCCGTCCATAAAAAGCGGGGCATCGGTTTCGATGTCGGCAGCTGTCATTTCTTCAAGGTTCAATTGCTGAATGATTTCTCCTTTCAGCTTTTCGATGAGTGCGTCCATGTTGGAATGTTATCTGTGTCTTTTATCAATTGTGTGCTAAGTTGCGAAATATTCGTTTCACCGTGCTGCTTTTTTACGTGCATCATCCACGCGCGTGCCTGCTGGTCTATCAAATCTACCCAACCCACGATGAGTTCATTCATGCCTGACTCCATCATCAGTTTTGCGTGCATCAGGATTTCGTCCGGATTGGCAGCATCGGTAACGACACAAAGATTCTCACCCGAGAGACGATATCGAATCGCTATTTCACCGAGCATGATGTTGGGTAATGTGTACACGAAAACAGCCGGACTGGGCAATGGGTTCAGGGTATCGGTGATTAGCTCCTGGTGCGCACAATCCGAAACAATGGATGACGTGCGGTTAAAAATCAGAATTCCTGTTTGTTGCGGATCCACAATCCTTTTATCATCCACCAGAACCTCAACCGCCAGGGTAGCCAGCTTGCAAAGGCTGTCCATCTTGAAAAACTTCGGATAAGCCATGTTCAACTGGCGGTACTGGTCGCTAAGCCATGATGTGAGGCTCTCGGTTTCGCGCCATTCGGTTACCGCAAGGCCATCGCGATGCCAGCATCCGTCTCGCAATTGCACGGTAGAGACGATATGGAGTTTCATACTCATAGCGCAAACAAGGCAGCGGCATTGCAGCCTCCAAAGCCCGATGAAGTTTTTAGAAATGTGGTTACCGGAGCATTAAACGCCTTGTCCACAACGTTCAAGGGCTGTGTTACGCCATGCTTCCTGAAGCCCAACGAGGCCGGCACCCACTGCTCACGCAAGGCGTGCAACCCCACCACGGTTTCGAGCACTCCGGCGGCTCCTAGGGTATGACCAAAAACTCCCTTCATGCTGTGAAGCGGAATTTCCTGCAGGCCCATTCGATTCATGGCCTGGCACTCCATTTCATCGTTGAATGATGTAGCCGTGCCGTGCGCTGAGATAAAACCGGGGTACTCTGTTGAGCTGTCTTCCTGAACCCGCTTCATGGCCTGGTAAAGTCCTTCTCCCGTGCGAGAGGGTCCGGAAATATGATTGGCGTCATTGGCCGACGCTCCGGCGATGAAGCGAGGAAAATCGGTATTGTCTGACTTTTCAAGCACGCAAGTGGCCACTGCCTCGCCAAGCGAAATACCCTGTCGGGCGGCATCATAGGGGCGGCATGGTTCAGGGCTTACCGCATGAAATCCTTGAAATCCGCTCAGGGTGAAACGAGAAAAAAGATCGGCACCGCAAACCACCACCTTGTTGCAATGCCCCGCCTCAATCATGCGGGCACCCACAATAATGGCGAGCAATCCGGAAATGCAGGCATTGGACACAATCTGAACAGGCTGTGCAGTGTTCAAAGCGCGCTCTATGTTCGTGCCGAGTTGGTAAAGTAAGCTGCGACCGGGGTTCTTGTACTCCCCTTCAAGGATGTCAATGTTGCCTTTGGTGGTAGCAATCAGCAGGCGCGTATCAGAACTTTGAAGATCAGCACCGGAAGCCCTCATTACCTTGGTGATTGAAAAGATCATGGCCCTTTCCAGCCGAGTATTTTGATCAAAGCCTTTGGTGGCCGCTTCCATTTCTTTCCACTGATGCTCACTGAATGCAGATCCGTAAACGTCCTGGCACCAGGAGATGTCGCTCAACAGCCGGATGGCAGTATCTCCGCGACGGATCGCTGCCATATTGGAAGCAGTATTTAAACCGAGCGGCGTGGCAATATGGTCGGCAGTGATGCGCACCATACACTACAACCATTTGGCCTTCCACTGCTCAAAGTAAGGGGGCAATACAAGTTGAAGTTCACCCGAAAAATCGGTAAAAACCTGAATGGTTTTTCCGGTGGCCATGAGCGCATGATCTTCAAGACGGAAAATACTGTAGTGGAAAATTATCTTGGCAGCCGGCGAATTCTCAAAACGCACCTCCACCCGCATTTGGTCTCCGTAGCGCAAGGGTCGTTTGTAGGCTACTTCGGAGTGAACAACCGGAACCTGAAGGGATTGCGCTTTTACGTCGGTATACCCTATTCCGTACTTGCGTCCAAATGCTTCGCGCGCTTCTTCAAAGTAGTGAAGGTAGTTTCCGTGCCATACCACTTCCATGGAATCCACTTCCGAAAAGCGAACCCTAAGCTCTATAGACGCCGTTAATTCGCCTACTGACAAGCTATTCTATTTTTTCGAAGATGCGCATATCACATTCAGCCATCAACTGGCCGTTGCGATATACTTGTCCGGATACCAATGCAAAACTTAATACGCGGTTTTTCACCTCAATTCTGGTTTCGATGGTATCACCAACTTTTGGAAGGCTATGCACAACGAGCTTCCGGATGGCTCCGATGAAACCGATGTTCACTTCCTTTTGTTCAGACATGGCCAGGTATCCGCCCCTCACAGCCGCAGTTTGCGCGATATTCTCTGTGAGACCTGAAGCAGAAAAATGCCCATTGCTACAGAACACATTGTCGGCAGTGATGGCGAAAGAGGTTTCGGTTACCACATCATCTGTTCGCAACAGGTGATCAATCATCACCATCGGTGGTGCCTGCGGAATCATTTTTAACACCGCTTCCTTATCTGCCAGCATGGTTTCCATTGTTGTTCGCTTCTTTAAGAGCCCAAAAGTCGTAATAATTATACCATTGGTGGGGATATGCCATTACTTTTTGTTCCAACAACCGGTTGAAAAGTGCAGCATATTCGGCCGCAGTTTGCGCAGCTTCTGTGGTGTGCGCGTAAAAATGGTAGGTTAGTGCACTGCGCTTCATGCAGAATACATACAGAACCGGAACCTTCATTTTCTCAGCAAGAATAAAGGGCCCTAGCGGAAATTGCGCGGGTTTACCGAAAAATTCCGTGGTGTGGGTGCGCTGGCCTTCTACAAAACGATCGCCATGCAGCGCAACAATTTCCTTTCTGTCAAATGCCTGCTTGATGGCAACGAGATGCGAAAGGTCGTCGCCAATAGGGATGATGTTGAGCGCCCGCTGCGCCATGATGTTTTCGAGGTACTTTTTGAGTTGCTCGCGCTCGGCGTCCATCATCACGAGGTTTACGGGTGTATCAAACTTGTTGAGCATGTGTCCGGCAACTTCCCAGTTTCCTACATGTGCACTGATAAGCAGCAAACCTTTGCCGGCATCGAGTGCATCGGCTATGTGCTCTTCACCGTCGCGGATAATGCCGAAAGGCACGTCAATCGCACCCGACATTACCACAGCTTTGTCAATCAGCGTTTGCCCGAATTGCACCAGGTTTTTGTAGGCCGCTATGCGCGCTTTACTCCCTGTCCAGCCGTGCACCTGCTCAAAGTACTGCATCTGAGCACGCACGGCTTTTCCGGCGAAGAGAAAGTAGTAAAACGTCACAAACCTCAACAGCAGGTATGCGCCTTTCACACCGAATGTGCGGAGGGTCCAGAAAAAAATGCGGTAACCGAGGACTGTACCCCTGGACTTTCCTTGCCAGGTGGCCATGCGGCTATTTGTTGACGGGTGAGTGTTTGGCTATGAAACCGTAGAAATCGTCGAAGGTGGTGATTTTCTTGAAATCGTCGGCGGTCATTTTAAACCCAAAATGCTCATCTACAATCACCACGAGGTCCACGTAATCGAGGCTGTCAAGGTCGAGTATTTCGTGAAAGTTGGCACTTCCTTCGATCGCTTGTTCATCAACCTCAAATTCCTCCGTCAAAAATGCGTTGGCAGTGCTTATGATTTCGCTCATTTCCATATTCAGCCCTTGTATTTTTTCAGTATCAGCGATGAATTGGTACCGCCAAAGCCGAAAGAGTTTGACAAAAATACGTCTATCTTTTGACTTCTGGTAGCGGCAATGATGTTGAGTTTTGCCGAGTGCTCACAGGGGTTTTCGAAGTTGATATTCGGTGCGATAAAATCATTGTGCATCATGAGTAGTGAGTACACTACCTCACTTGCTCCTGCCATCCAGCATTCATGGCCGGTCATGGATTTGGTGGAACTTACCGGAGTGTTGGATTCCCCAAAAACGGAATGGATGGCCTGTGCCTCGCTGGCATCTCCAATGGGTGTGGAGGTTGCGTGTGCGTTCAGGTAGTCGATTTCGGAGGCTTTCATTCTGGCATCACGAAGTGCCATCTCAAGACTTCGCCTCGGACCATCTACACTGGGTTGAGAAATGTGCTCACCGTTGGATGAAAAGCCGTATCCCACGATTTCGGCCAGGATGTTTGCACCTCTTCGAAGGGCAGATTCAAGGCTTTCTACAATGAGTGTTGCAGCACCTCCTGAAGGAATCAGCCCGTCGCGATCGCGATCGAACGGACGCGAAGCTTTGGTGGGTTCGTGCTCACGAATGGAGAAGGCGCCGATTCCGTCGAAGCTGCTCATGGAATAATGATGGACCTCCTGTGCTCCACCGCAGACCACCATATCCTGAAGACCACTTCTGATCAGGAAATACGCCATTCCTATGGAGTGCGAACCACTGGCGCAGGCCGCACTGACTGTCATGTTGATGCCCCGTAACCGATATATGGTGCTCAGGTTCATGGTTACCGTGGAGTTCATACTTTGAAATATAGACCCTGAGCCCACCATGGTGGTGTCTTTCCGCTCGCGTACCACGTCGTTCGACTCGATGACGGCTTTGGCGGAGCTGTCGTTTCCGAAGAGAATTCCCACTTCGTGCTCATCGAAGTAACCCTCGTCGAGACCCGCGTTGGCCAGGGCTTCACGGGTTGACATCACGGCAAATTCTGCCTCTTCAGAAAGCTGAATGCGCTGACGTCGGCCAATCAAACCCTTCAAATCAGGGGCGGGAACCATTCCGGTGAGTCCGGAGCGATAGCCAAATTCCTTGCGAACCGGGTCGAGAACAATGCCCGATTTACCTGCGCGCAATGAAGCCGTTACCTCGTTGAGATCCAGACCCAGGCAGGAGTATATCCCGATGCCCGTTACAACAACCCTCCGTTGGCTCATCAATACAATCCTCCGTTTACCGAAATCACTTCACCGGTTACATACGACGCGACAGGAGAGGCAAGAAATCCAACCACCGCTGCTACTTCCTCGGGAGTTCCGAAGCGCTTCATGGGAATAATGCCCTTGTATTCGTTTTCGTCAATATCGGCCGTCATATCTGTCCTGATGAACCCGGGAGCCACCGCGTTAACCGTAATATTTTTTCGGGCAACTTCTTGCGCGAGTGCCTTGGTTGCGCCAATCATGGCTGCTTTGGCCGCTGAATAATTCACTTGTCCGGGCATTCCTTTCAAACCTGATAGAGAAGCAACGTTGATGATGCGTCCGTATTTGTTGCGCAACATGTGTTCCAAAAGCGCACGGGTAACAAAGAAAGCACCATCCAAACTGGTATCCAGCACATCGCGCCAGTCTTCATCACTCATCCAAACCATCAATCCGTCTTTGCGAATACCGGCATTGTTTACAAGCACCTCGATTTTGGCACCTTCATGGTCTGCGAGCCATTGTTTAATTGCATCGCTCACATGGGTGGCATTTCGCACGTCGAACTGAATCAAGGAAGCCTGTTTCCCCAATGCTTGTACCTGCGCACGGGTTTCTTCGGCAGCATCTGATGCACTCCGGTAATTAATCAGAATGTCGTAGCCCATACCGGCCAGTTGGAGCGCTACTGCCCGACCAATTCCGCGTGAGCCTCCGGTTATCAATGCGTACTTATTGCTCATTTTTCGAGTTCAATGGGGTTGTGGTGATTCATAATTTCTATCATGGCGTTGATCCAATCCGTGCCCGGAGTGTCTTCAATAAATGCCGGAATCTGCGCCCTCACCAGGTTGTACAATTCGCGGCCGGCGCCCGAAAGTTTGTCTTCGCACCTCAAGCAATCAACCGCCTGGCATACCGCAATCGCTTCAATGGCCAGCACGCGTTGGGCATTGGTAATCACCCTTTGGGCCAACAGTGCCGCGTTGGCACCCATACTTACTACATCCTGATTGTCGTTATTGTTCGGGATGCTGTGGATGTACATCGGGTTGCTGAGGGTTTGATTCTCTGCGGTGGTTGACACAGCGGTAAACTGCATACCCTGCAAACCAAAATTAAAGCCGAGTTCTCCCAGATTCAGGAAAGGAGGCAGTTTTTCGTTGAGTTTGTGATTCACCAGGTAGTTCAGTTGCCTTTCGGCCAGCATGCTGAGTTTAGTGATGCCAATTTTGAGTTTATCCATTTCAAAGGCAGCGTAATCGCCGTGAAAATTACCGCCGTGAAAAACGTTCTCACTTGCCACATCAATGATGGGATTGTCGTTGGCAGAGTTCACCTCCTCCAGTAATATGCGTTCTGCGTGGCGCACAGTGTCCAGCACTGGGCCGAGGATTTGCGGCACACATCGAAGCGAGTAATACTCCTGCACTTTCTCTTTGAAGACTGCCTCACCGTTGGTGCCCTTGTACATCCTATCCGTGCGAAGCTTGATGAGCTTGCTCTCACTGAAAAGCGCACGCATGGCCGCAGCCACCACCTGCTGTCCGCGGTGTTTTTTGGCCTGATTGAGTTCTAAGGACACGTGGTCGTCGTAGGATTCCATCAGTTCGTTAATAATGGCCGAAAGCTGTGTGCTCCATCGCACCAATCGTGTGGCTCTGGTGATGTTGTGCAACCCAATGCCCGACATGGCCGCAGTGCCGTTCATAATCGCAAGGCCCTCGCGAATATGGATGTCTGTAAACCGTAGTGATGATGCTCCCGGCACTTCCCGCACCCGAATGATTTGACCATTGTGTACCACTTGACCCTCGCCGATCATGGTATGGGCTAAATGCGCGAGCTGCACAAGGTCGCCACTGGCCCCCACTCCACCGTGCTCTGGAATATAGGGTGTTATGCCTTCATTGAGAAAAGAGGCGAGGCAGTGAACTACATCCGGGTGCACTCCGGAGTATCCCAGCATAAGCGTATTGAGACGGCAAAGCATCAATGCCCGCACATCCGTTGCTCCAAGGGGCTCACCGTGACCTGAAGCATGACTGCGAATAAGATTAAGCTGAAGGTCGCGCCCTTTTTCGTCCGGAATACGGTACTGAGCCATGGGCCCGAAGCCTGTATTGATTCCGTAGATAACCTTGTCGCGGGCAAATTGCTCAAGGAAAGAATAGCTGTCGGAAACCCGTTTCAGGGCTTCGCTGCTAAGCTGCACCTTTTCATTGCCGGAGACAATTCCGTTAAACTGGTTGATATCGAGGTTTCCTTTTCCGATTTCCATTACAGGCTATAGCGGTTCAATGTTACGCAATTCTTTGCTTGCTTCAGGCAAGCCGGCACCGGAAGATGGTATGACCCATTCCGATATGATCTACATCCTTGTCAACAATAAGACCCGCCCGGTGCACAAGGCGAATCATATCGCGGGAGTGATACATGCGGCTGTTGCCATTTGCCATGGCGGTAAAGTAGAGTGAAGTGGCGTTGAGACTGTAGGTTGCGGCTTCAAAGCGCTGCCGGTCCCAGTAGGTTTCGTTGATGTAGAGGCGGGTATTTTCCGACATGGATGCAGCAGCCCTTTGAAGGATACTGAGTATTTCCTGTTCGGAAAAACAATCCAAAAACTGGCTCATCCAGATAGCATCTGCTCCTTGGGGGAATTGATCGTGTGCGTTGAGCAAATTGATTACGTGGCCGTGGATGCGGTTTTCCACACCATGCTCGCGGGCATTTTGCGCCGCATCGCGCAGTTGCCCCGGAAGATCGAGGATGGTTACTTCCACATCGGGGTTGTACTGCACGCACTGAAGCGCCCAGCGCCCGGTATTGCCGCCTACATCAAACAAACGTCTTGGTGGGTTTTCGTCAAAAATGAGTTTGAGGGCCGTTGGGAAGGCATTATCTGAGTAGTAGTGATCAAAAGCAAACCAGCTTTTGCGAACCTGCTCAGGAAGTTCGGCAAGGGCCTCGTAGATGGTGTTCCATTTCCCAAATACATCAAGACCAGCGGGGCGCTCTTCGCGGATGGATTCTTCCAAAAAGAACAATCCTTTGTAGCATACGTCGTGAATGAAATCCATGTTCACACGGGTCATTTCATCGTGAAGCATGAAGTAGCCCGTTTTCATGAGCACGAAGGCATCGCCCCGGTAATCCACCAGATAGAGGCTGGCACCCATATCGAGCAATACACGAACACCATAAGCAGAGATTCCGGTTTGGTTCGAGATGTCTTCCACCGAAATGCCCGCATCTCCTGCATCCGCCACCGCCTTAAGAATTCCGGTTTCCCGCAGCACCCTCGCGCACTGAAAAGCTACGGGTGCAAAACTGAGTTTTTGCGCTTCGAACTTGGCATCTACTGCCGTAAGGTCTTTGCGCGGTTCGGGCATGTTGTTCATGGTTGCAAATATGGCGAACTCCGAAGTTTTGACCTAAAAAGAAAAGCCGGTTGCCTGAGGGAGCAACCAGCTTCTAAGAAGCTTTGGTGCGAGGGTTATTTAAATGCCTTTTTATTGAGCAGCGCGCCCAAGCGCTTACCGGAAATAGCAAAACTCTCAGCTACGCGTTGTTCAACAGCGTAGTCAGCACCAAAAGCCTGGGCTCCCGGTGCTTTGGTGATGGTAACCTCAGCAAGGCTATTGTTCATATCACTTGTTTTCACAAAATAGGCCACACCATCAATCTCTGCGGGTTTGCGCGTGACACCAATATTAAATCCCGGCTCGATGCGGGTCACATTAAAAACGACGGTGTACGCAGCGTCGGGATAGTTTCCGAAGGTGGCATTTTTGGAGACCACTTTATTCAGCAAATCAACGAATTTGGGAATGTAGAAATTTTCTCTTGCGCCATTCCAGCCATCAAGCCAACGTGATCCATCGCCCATCTTTTTTGCATCGCGCTCAGAAACATTTTTTTCAACATACTCGGCCTCCGACATTTTTCCTACTTTCATGTTGTCGTCAAAAACCACCGAAACATTTACTTCTGACTCTCCTTTGAGAAATGTAAGATCTCCGTTCTGCTTTAACTTTTGCGCATTCAGGGCAACGGTCGTAAGAAGCACCAGCCCAATTGTGAAAATACTCTTTTTCAAGTGATTAAGTTTTGAATTTTAGTAGTCAGCGTAACCTACCCAGACTGGCAACATCACGGCCTAATCTGCCAGAAGGCGAAAAGGTGTCACGATGATTGTCGACAAGTTGGCTATACGAATGGTTGCATTGTATTGGCGAAAGTAGGGATTGATAACCATGAGTGCAAACCACCATCTCATGTTTTCACCCGCAATGACCTATAAATACGGTATTGTTCGTAGATCAGGTGGTGTGGGTTACTTAACCCATTTTTTGAGTTGCTTGCCGCTGTCCTGCATCACATCATATACGGTACGTGCCCAAAAATTTCGCACTCCGAAGCCACCGGGTTTCGCCACCATCCGCCGGGCCAGCAGAATTTGGTTCGTTTCGATATCCAAAAATACCACCCACATGGAGCCCAACTCCTCTATCTTGTTGAATGACTCTATAACATAGACCAACCCCACGCCGCTGCCCTGCACATTGTAGCCGGAAATGTGTTTTACGAGGTCGTCTTCAGTTATACTGATGTTCTCATAGCGAACAATGGTTGAAGCATCGCGGGCGGCATTCAGTTCATTGATGAAATCCATGTTGTAATGAACATTCGGCTTTTTGTAGAACTTCCCGATATCGTATTTCTTACTCTCAGAAAAAACGATGTTGTTCCACGCGGGGATAAATCTGTCTTTTAATTCGCTGGCGCTAGCTGTTTCACCTACCACTACCGCCTTCGAAAAATCCAGGCCGAGCCATGTTATGTCATTGGTTTGTGCTACCCTTTAATCTCCTTGAGCCATATGGCTCAAGGAAGCAATCGTCAGACCCAAAGTAATCAGCAGTTGTTTGATCATAGTCGCGCTCAGATTTGAAATACCCATCAAAGGTACTAAAAATGGCCTCCACGCTAAAAAATCACCTTCTACGTAATTTTCCTGTAGCTGTCTTTTCCAGAACTTCCACCCGATAAACGCGCTGCGGGATTTTGTAGGTACTCAATCTTTCGCGGCAATACTTTAACAAGGCCTCGATATCCAGCCCTGGTTCACGCGAGACCACTTCAGCTTCTACAACCTCACCGAGCAGTGGGTGTCTGCCACCAAAAACCCTACTCTCGACAACATGGGAATGACTGTTTAACACGCGCTCTACTTCTTCCGGAAATACCTTGTTTCCCGACACGTTGATCATCGATTTCTTTCGTCCCACCACGGTAATCAATCCATCAGGGGTTTTTACGGCTAAGTCACCGGTAAGGAACCAGCCTTTTTGCAATATCTCCTCACGCCGGCTGGGCGGTTTGAGGTAGCCGTTGAACATACCCGGACCGGCAATGGCCAGATGCCCCATGGTATCGGCGGGTAAAACGTCAAAATGGTCATTGAGAATCTCCACGCGATAAGCCGGCAAAGCATGGCCCACAGCTTCGGGGTTTTGTTCAGCATTCAGATGATTCACAATGGGCAAGCCGATTTCAATGATACCGTAAGCCTGTGTTACGGGATGACCGGTTTTGGTGGTGAAGCGTTCAATATCGGCAGGTGAGATGGCCGTGGAGGTAGAAATCACCAGGCGCAAACTGCTCAAATCCAATTCACGGGGATGATTGGCCAACAGTTTCAAGTGCATGGGCGACGCGTAGAGCAAGGTTGCGCGGGTTTGCCGGCACATATCTGCCACGGTTTCGGCGAGAAAATCGCGCGCAATGGCTACTGCAGCACCCACGCGAACGTACAACACAATAGAAACCACAAAGTGAAAAGCCATGGGCAACACCCACAAAACCACTTCACCGGGTTTCAATGCGAGCAGTTCATTGGCTGCATCTACCCGCTCGTACACTGCTTCATGGCCAATCACCACACCTTTGGATTTTCCGGTAGTTCCACTGGAAAAACGTATAAACGCGGGATCGTCTAAATGAGCGGCCATGTGAGCACTGAATGCGGCTCCTGTAAACTGCAACCTGAAAGAGTCCAAAAAAGGCAACGCTTTGTAATGCAAGGCATCGCCTACGTGGGGATTTACTCCACTTTGGTCGTCTAACAAAGCATGCAAGCCGGTTTCAGCAACAATTTCATCAATTTCGGCGCGCTTCATCTGGTGCGAAACAGGCAGCACTACCGCTCCTGTGCCCACAGCAGCAAACAGTCCGGAGATAAAATACCGACTGTTGCGGCAAATTAAGCCCAGTCCCACTCCGGGCTGCACGCCTTGCTCCACGAGCCACTTGCGCAATGCTTCGGTTTCGGCCCAAAGCCCGGCATAGGTCATGGTGCCAAACTCATCGTACACAGCAACGGCCTCCGGCCAGCGGGTGGCGGCATCTTTGAGCATGTAATACACGTTTCGCCCCATGTCAATGATTGATTTCAAGATCCTTTCGTATGCGTGCTATGGCTTCGTTGCGCGATTTCCCAAGCGATGCGTAAGCCGCTAAAACGCCCGCCGCATAGCCGGTTTGCAAACATGTTCCCATTACGCGGGCGCTGGCCTGCGCCAAGGCATCAGCCGAAAGGTTCCTCCCTGCAAAGTAAAGGTTTTTAGCGCGGGCAGATGTTAAGGCTCCCGCCGGAATGTGATAGCTTTCACCATCATCCAGCCACTGCATTTCAGCTTGCTTTCCCGGCCTCCAAAACTCAATGGGCCAGGCTCCTGTAGCTACCCCCTCGGAATGTTTCCGCGATTTTAATACATCTTCGGCACTCAATGTATCTTGCCCCAGTGGAGAAAAGCCTGTGCGAAACCCTACTTCGGGAGCTATTTCTGAAATCCTGGCGCCGGCAAAGGCCACATATGCCGTTCGGAGATATGCTACCACTGTTTTTATCTGTTCCTCAGAAGATTTCAGCATAGCCGCGCGCTGGGCGGTATCGTGGGTCACTTCTTCAGACAAGGGCAACTTAAAGTACGACGCCCCATTGCGGTAAGAACCTTGTACCACAGAAAGTAATGCTAAGTCCTCTGACAGGCTTCCCCCGCTAACCCCTTTACGTAGAGCCATTCCCAGGGCAAAAGGCAAGGCATCGGCTGGCATGGCCGAAAGTCCTTCGAGCTTAAAAACCCGGGCTGCGGCCTGGTTTTCTTCTGCCCTTACCCAGTCTCTTCCTGCGAGAAACGACAGCACCGATTCACCGCTGCAATCAATAAACTGCGTTCGCGATGTACCCAGAGTGTCGCCTGAATCGGTCCGTAAATTTTCAACAAACCCATTGCTTGTAGCTACAGCATGTACTTCGGTTTTATATCGCACCTTGACCTCGTGCTCCTTCAGTAATTCCTCACTTAACTCCTTAAAAGATTGAATATCGTAGGGCAAAAAATGCAAGCGTTTGTGGAATTGTACCGGCCGGCTGTTGCTCTTTTTTGCAAGGTTATCGGCAAATTCGCGGGCAAATCCGCCCACAGCCCATTTTGGTTCTTCTTCAGGACTGGAATAGTACAAGCCACAGACCGTCCCCACCATGGCGGCAGTAGCTTTTCCGCCTGGATAGGCGTTGCGATCGAGCAGTTCTACCTGCACACCGCTACGGGCCGCACCCACGGCAGCTGCCATTCCGGCCGAACCGGCCCCGACTATCAATACGTCTGCGTGGTTTTGCATCAGAGGTCTCCGCGAAGTAAGTCGAGTTTGAGGAGATTCTCAAATTTAAGCAATTCGGCCTCATTCATACTTTGCTCTGTTCGGCCTACCACAATTCGCAGGCAATCGCGGTAACGCATAAACACAATGGTAAAGCCCGGCGGCACCGGATTGGGCGGGTAATGAAACACGTCCGCAATACGGCGGCCCATAAAGGAATCGAAATGCTCCAGCGACGGCCCGATATCTGAAAACGAAAAAGTGGTTACTACACCTTTGGTAGGCCATTTCATAAAAAGGTTGTAGATACGCAGGGGCATCCTCCTGAAAATGTTCATCATGGTTGCGTACGACTCGGGCATACGGCTTCGCACCTGGTCAATCATTTGCTGCGAAATAACCTGCACGGCTTCTTTGAGTGAGTTTAGCGAGGGGTGCGGAATGCGGTAAAACATGAAGGATATCTGGTTGGTAAGCACGGCTCCTTCCCCACCTCTCATCCGCTGGTTTTGAGGCACCGGCACCCAGTGCGTGTTTCCGTGTGTGCCTCTGTCAATCAGAATGGCATTGACTGAACGAGCTGCGGCAGCCAAATAGTAGGGCCCGTTGCCAAAACGCGCCCCGTGCTTACGAGCGAGTTCGTCCACCAGCAGGGTTTGGTCGCGCGTGAGGTCAATGATAGCATAGTGGGTTTTTTGGTTGGGCTTGATTTTTTCGTGAAGCAAGCTTGCCACGCGCTTGTCGGCATTCATCAGAAAATGCCTGGACTCATTAAACTGCCGCACCTTCTTTAAAAAATGATCCTTTACCCGCTGATCGGGAAAAAAAGCTGCGAGGTTTTCGGGCGCGTCGAGCCTATCGAGCATACGTACCAGCATTTGTAATCCGCGGTTGTCAATAATGGCGTGGTGCGCCGAAAACACGAGTCTCGTGCACCCGTTGGGCAGTGGCACCAATCCAATGTGGAAGAGCTTACCGGCGCGGGGTTGCAGATCAACGTGTAATAACGGGTCTGGAATAACGTCTTCGGTGGGTTCAAATTCCTCTACGGTCAGCTCAAAACGCTCGCTAGATTGTTCCCAGTTGGGCATCTGAAAGGGATAGCCCCGTTTGAGATTGATGGAATTGAGCAGCGAGAAAATTTCTTTTTGTTGAAGTCGTTCTTTGATTTCGTCGGCCGCTATCTCCCCTTCCAAATCAAGCGCCATGTGTACCACATTTCCGCGGTAACCCAGTTTTTCGAGGTTCCGCGCCACCAGCAGATTGAAATAATCGGCGCCGGACAGGGGGGCTTTGTGTGGTTGTTGTTCAGACATAGATAGACGGGTCCGAATCGGACGTCATTGCATCGTCAAAGGTAGAACTTTAGAATCGGAGCTGCTTTAGCGATCCCTATTAGCCGAGTGCTCAGCAGCACAGCGCGCCAGCATCTGCACAGAAGCGAGGTTTTCAGGCAGGAGCTTTTCTTCGGGCAGGGTAATACCGTACTTTCGTTCCAGAAAAAGCACCATTTCAATCACGGAGTAGGAATCTATTCCCACGTCGCGAAGCACCGTATCAGCGCGCAATTCCACTTCCGACGAAACAATGTTTTCCTTCACAAATGCCAGCAATGCTGTTTCGAGTTCCTGTTGATTGGCCATTATTCTGATCTAAAACGGTGATATCCCACGGCTACTCCCATCATGGCAAATCCAAAGACAACCAGTTTCAGGGCGTCGCCGAGAATGTCGCTCGTACCTGCTCCGCGCAGAAAGATGTTGTAAAAAGCGTTCAATCCCCAATTCAGGGGAGATACCACGCTGAGTTTTTCCATGATAACGGGCATCACGTAGGTGGGCACCCAGATTCCTCCGATAGCGGCAAAAATCAGTACGGCCACTGAACCACCAATGGTAGCCTGCTGCATACTGGTGGCTACGGTACCCAGCACCAAGCCGGAACAGGTGGCCGCAAAAGCATTGCAAAGCGCCACCACAGCTATGGCTGCGAGGTGACCACCAAAATTCAGTACGGGTAATCCAACCAACGGAAGTAACACTATGCCTACCAGCATCATCAGCACAAACTGAATGTTACACACCACAAAAAACACGGCAAACTTGCCGAGCAGGATATCGAGGTAACTGCCGGGCAGGGTTTTGAGGCGCACCATGCTTCCTTCACTTTTCTCGCGAATAAGGCTTACCGAAAGCGGAATGATGATGAAAAACATGGCGAAGATGGTCCACGCAGGTACGTTGTGCTGTACCGTGTTGGGAAAGGTGGTCATGCGATCGTGGGTGGCGTATTCCTGCTTGAAAAGCACTACATCCTCATTGTTGAACTCAGGCTCGTCTCCATCCGGAAGCAGCTTGGCGAGCTCGCGCGAAAACGTTTCGAACACGAGTTTGGTTTTCATTTCGGAGATGAATTCACGCAAGGTTGACGATACCGAGTTAATGAATGCCTGTTGCGCTGCGGGATCTACGAACACCGTAATTTCGGCTTTTTCAATAGGCTCGAATTCAGCATCCGGATCGAGCAAAGCCCGCTCAATGTTTTGACTTACACTGCGTCGAATGGCTTCAGAAGCTCCTTCGGGTACAACCACGGCCAGCAGGTATTTTCCGGAGGAAACAGCCTCCTCAGCCGCAGTACGATTGAAATCTTTACCGTTCTCGCCCGTTACCAAACGCACCAGAGATGTAGATTGCAGTCCGCGACGAATACTGGTGCCCAGCGAATCCTGATCCTGATCTACGTAGATAATCGGCAGACTGCTCTGACTCATGGTGCTGTAGGCCGCATCCTGAATCAACGTCATGATGAAAATCAGCATCACGGGCATAAAAAACAGAATGGCTAAACCCGCCTTGTCGCGACTCAAAATGAGCAAATCCTTGTATGCCGAGGCTTTGAATCTGTTAAACATCAGTCGCGCAGGGTTTCACCGGTGAGTTGGATAAAGTATGACTGCAGATTGTCCGCGCCATCGGTGGCCGCAATCAGCTCTTCGGGCGTTCCTTTCGAAAGGATATGACCGGAATCAATAATCGCCACCCGCGAACACAAGTCCTCCGCTTCTTCCAGCAAATGGCTTGTGTAAAGAATACTCACTCCCCGGTCGCGGTTGATTTCTTTCAGAAAGTTGAGAATCACGTGTCTCGACTGAACATCCACCCCCACGGTGGGTTCATCCAGAATGAGTAATTGCGGTTCGTGAAGCAGGGCGGCGATGAGATTCACGCGGCGTTTCATTCCGCCGGAGTAATGGTGAACCCGCTTTTTCTCGTGTCCGGTAAGCCCGAAGCGATCCAGGTAATAACCGATTTTCTCATTAAGCTGGGCAGCGGGGATGCTGTACATCTGGCCGAAGTAGCGCAGGTTCTCGAGCGCACTCAGGTTATCAAACAGAGCAATTTCCTGCGGCACAACACCCAAGTGGTGCTTAATGGTTTCAAAATCTGTCTCTACGGACAAGTCGTTGATACGTATGGTTCCGGTATCGGGCCGGATCATTCCGCAAATCATGGATATTGTGGTGGTTTTACCGGCTCCATTGGGCCCCAGCAAACCAAAAATCTCACCGCGGTACACGTTCAGACTAAGATCGGTAACCGTAGGTTGCAAGGCGTGCTTATAGCGCTTGCTGATATGTTCGATAGATATGACCGCTTCGCCCTGCATGAGGGCTGCAAAGGTAATCGAATTTGCTGCACTGAAAGCTTGTGAAGATGTCAACAGAAAACCATACTACTGCACACTCGCCACGGGATAATAAATCTCCGTAACCCACTGGTCAGGCTGATCGCTCTGAGCGGGTCCGATTACATAGCGCTCCCACGGGCTTCCCACTATCTCCAGATTGAGTTGCTCAATCATAGAGTGAATCGCATAGTGCGTATTACCCGATGATTCGTAATCGCCCAGGTGCTCCATCATTACGGTTTTGCCCTCGTAGGTGGTTCCGCGTTGAACGTTGTCGTTGCCGGGTTTTTCACTGTTGCAAGGAACGGCCACTTCCAGTTCGGTGCGCTCATTCTCTTCGTCCCATTCGTGAAAAACAGCAAAAAACGGCCCTGAAATGCGACCCGCGTCTTCGCCGAGGTAGCTGAGTATCTCCTGGTACTTCTCATCAAAAAAGCCGGAAGTCAACTCATCAAAAGCAAGCGACGCTGCAATGTAGTAGTAGGTTTGCGATTCAACCTCCACAATATCCACATCTTGAGTTTCGGCAGAAGCAGCCGAACAAAGCTCTGCAAGACCAACCAATCCTTTTTCCAGGTCGGGGCCCATCATATTGTCCATATTGTCCTGCCCCATCCAGAACATCCAGCCAGGAAACTCGCCACTGGTGGACCATTTTACCCTGGTTTTCCCGTCTTCAGAAGAGAATTCCCATTTTTCGCGGCTCTCGGCTTCAAAAGGCTCTTCGAACATAAGGCGCGACACGATTCGCAGGTTGGGCTCACTTTCCAGAATTTCTATCCAGCCTTTGCCCACATCGCTGTTTCCTGACCAGCGATAAATAGCTCCTACCCCGGATTCAGGGCCTTCAAATGAAAGACTGATATGCTCATCGCGCTGCTCCCACGGCGACCATTTCATTCGGTTTTGGTGATTGTTTACCGTGTTGTACACTACCTCTACCGGAGCGTCAATCACAGCCTCACGGCTCACGTCATACGGACGGGGGTTACACGAAAAGAGTAAAATACCGCAAAGGGTAAGGAGTAAAATTGAATTTTTCATGGTGCGTTGGTTTGTGGTTATACCACGAAGGTAATAGAAAGTGTGGAAGAGCCAATGAGACGATGAGCCAATTAGACGATAAGCCGATTAGACGATTAGACAATGAGCCGATTAGACAATGAGACGATGAGCCGATGAGATGATTGGCCAATGAGCCGATTAGACAATTAGACAATGGGGACCTTGT
>REDV01000130.1 GCA_007695365.1 Cryomorphaceae bacterium
GATGTTCTGCCACTTTTCCCGGCACTCCTGGAATCGCTCCACGCGGTTTTCGGGAGTGCCCCATATGTGGCCCAGAAGGGCAGCGCCGCTAAAACCGAGGTCAGCAATTTCCTGAAATTTTTTCGGTTGAACCCCTCCCATGGCATACACCCTGTGCGGACATTGCTTCATGGTGTGCATCAAGCCACGGCTGTTAAAGTTGGCTGACAGGTTGTTCACAGTGATGCTGTCGTAAATAGGGCTGAGAAAAACGTAGTTGTAGGGGTTTCGGTCGCTCAGTAAATCACCAAGCTTATGACAACTGCGGGTAATAATCAGGTTGGGGTAGCGAAACCTATACCACATGATTTTGAGCCGCAGCCTGAAAGGCTTTTTGCGGTGCTTCTTGGAGATGTGTATGCCTCCCAGTTCATATCTGAAGGCGTAGTCATGATTGCTGTGAATAACAATGCGCTTTCGGTATTGGTGAGGAATCTGCTCAATCAGTTCCTGCAAGTATTTTTTGGAAACCCCGGGTTTGCGAAGGTGAAAGCGCTCCAGTCCTGCTTCAAACATCTTGATGATGTCCACTATTTCCCCTTCTTTTTTTCTGGGACTCGAAACCAATACCAACTCCATGGGCTAGAAAGCAGCTTTGAGCGCGCACACCATGTCGCGGATAATAAAAGGGTCTTTTTCGGCGGCGGTACCCACCACGGCCATGTCTGCGCCGGCTTCATAACGTGCAAGTAATTCCTCGGGGGTGCTGATTCCACCGCCGACTACCAGAGGAACGGATACTTGAGCTTTAACAGCGGCAATCATCGCCGCTGTAACGGCATGTTCGGCGCCGCTTCCTCCGTCCAGGTAAATCAGTCGCTGCCCAAGCATTTCACCGGCCATGGCAGTGGTAGCGGCAATTTCGGGCTTATTGTGAGGAATGGGCGCTGTGTTGCTCACGTAACTGGCAGTGGTGGGGCGTCCGCTATCCACAATCATATATCCGGTGGGAATCACCTCCAGTCCAGCTGCTTTCACTAAGGGTGCAGCAAGCACCTGCTGGCCGATAAGAAACTCAGGATTTCGCCCGGAAATCAGAGAAGTAAACAAAATGGCATCAGCGAGCGGGCTCACCTGCATGGCACTGCCGGGGAAAAGTATCACCGGAATGTGGGTGCATTGCCGGATGATTTTAAGCCCCTGCTCGAAATAAGCACCGGTCATCAGGCTTCCACCGTATAGTATAAGGTCAGCTCCCGAAGCGTGAACAATGCCCACTGTTTCCCTGAGTTGTTTTTCATCGTGAAGATGATCAGGGTCGAGCAACACGGCCAGCAATTTGCGACCTTCTTTGGCAGATGATAAGATGTCTTGATAAACTGACACGGCCCAAAGTTAGGATTTTAACAAAGGTACGCTAAGTAGCAGTTACCGATTTCGTGCCACCTCAGTACCATGGTGTGCGTTTGACCTTGGTGAGACGCTGTGGCAGAAACCTCGGTATCACACACAATATCAAATGGATGAATGATTATTTGTGTGCCAAAAGCCAGGTCGCTTCCAAAGTGCTTGAAAATGGCCTCTTTCATCGCCCAGATCAGGTTGAGGTACAAAAGCCGGTGGTGGTTATTGATGAAATCGTATTCATCGCGGTGAAGAAATTTGTCTGCGAGGCGCGTCATGCGGTCTTCTCGCTGCTGAATATCCACACCGCAATAACCAGCGCGACAAAGCTGCACAGCGGCATAGCGGTCTGAATGACTCAGGCTGATAAGTCGCCTGTCGTTGGCTAAATGGGGTTTGCCATGCTCGTTGTAGGCAATGAAAGGAGAGGAGTTCTGCTCGATGCTTTGCAGGAGGCAGCGCGTAGCCATCCACTGAAGCGAGCGTTTGCGTGTTTTGAAACCGGATAAACGGGTGATTTCGTCCGTGCTCAGTTGCACGGCCTCCATGAAATCATCAAGGTCTTCGGTAATTTCCCAAACGGCTGTTAGCCCGTGTGAAGTATGGAAAGTATGTGCTAAGGGCAAGGCGCGAACTATTCAGGTGGGTGGTTGTTTAACCCGCGGTATTTGGCTACTTTTGCAACCTCAATAATAAGATTATGAACAACACAGAAACCCAGAAACTGCCCTACAAAGTTAAGGATATTGCACTTGCCGAATGGGGGAGAAAAGAAATAAAGCTCGCCGAAATTGAAATGCCCGGCCTGATGGCATTGAGAGAAGAGTTTGGAGCTTCCCAGCCCCTCAAAGGTGCTCGAATCGCCGGATGTCTGCACATGACCATTCAAACAGCCGTGCTCATTGAAACCCTCGTGGCACTCGGAGCCAAAGTGCAGTGGTCTTCGTGCAATATTTTCTCTACCCAGGATCACGCAGCAGCAGCCATTGCAGCTACCGGCGTTCCTGTGTACGCGTGGAAAGGAATGACCGAAGAAGAGTACGACTGGTGCATTATGCAAACCCTGTTCTTTGGACCCGACAATTCAGAGCCGCTGAACATGATTCTTGACGACGGCGGAGATCTTACCAATATTGTACTCGACAAATTCCCGGAACTGGCTGCCGGTATCCGCGGAATTTCTGAAGAAACCACCACCGGAGTTCACCGCTTGTACGAGCGTCAGATCAAAGGAACCTTGCCCATGCCGGCCATCAACGTAAACGATTCGGTGACCAAATCGAAATTCGACAATAAATACGGATGCCAGGAATCATTGGTAGATGCCATTCGCCGCGCTACCGATCTGATGCTTGCCGGCAAGACAGCCGTAGTTGCCGGATACGGAGATGTAGGAAAAGGCTCGGCTGCTTCCTTGCGCAACGCTGGCGTGCGCGTAACAGTATCGGAAATTGATCCGATTTGTGCGCTTCAGGCAAGCATGGACGGCTATGCCGTGCGTAAAATGGTGAATGCTGTAAAGGAGGCCGACATCGTGGTGACGGCCACCGGAAACAAGGATATCATCCGCGAAGAGCACTTCCGGGCGATGAAACCAAACGCTTTGCTTTGCAATATTGGCCACTTTGATAACGAAATTGACATGAAGTGGCTCAATGAAAACTACGGTTCAAGCAAGGATGAAATTAAGCCACAGGTTGATAAGTACACCATCGACGGCAAAGACATTATAGTACTGGCCGAGGGTCGCCTGGTGAACCTGGGTTGTGCTACAGGTCACCCTTCCTTTGTTATGTCAAATTCATTTACCAATCAAACGCTGGCACAAATCGAGCTGTGGAACAATGCGGGCGATTACAAAAACGAAGTGTACGTGCTTCCCAAGCACCTCGACGAAAAGGTAGCCCGTTTGCACCTCGCGAAACTCGGTGTGGAACTCGAAACCCTCTCGCCCGAGCAGGCCGATTACATTGGTGTGCCTGTTGAAGGCCCATACAAAAGTGATAGCTACAGGTACTAGCAGTGCCACACTAACAGACAAAAAAACCGGCCTGAATGAAGCCGGTTTTTTTTTTGGAGTCTTTTAGATCTATATCTGGGCGGAGGCCAGCATGTGGGAATGCTGCACTAAAGGCAATTATCACAAAGTCCTCAGCCATAAATGTAGCTGCATGGTTGCCATCGAGTGTCCCTAAAATCACCCGCTGATCTTGACTGAAGGAGCCAATCTTACGCTGCCTGGCAGAATCAGATTTCTTGCATCCAATAGGGAGCACCAGGAGTTAACCCATGCTGAGCTTAACAATCCGTTTGATTTATCTCATTGCATTACTGTTTAATGGATTAGTTTGTAAGAGCAATGAAAAAAATGAGAACGCAAAATAAATTTCAATAAATTAACAAGGGAAAGAGATTGCAGGTATTCTGCAAGTGCACAGTTTAGGTGATCGTTATCAATTGAAAACCCTGAGCTGGTTGGTTACACCGTTATATCCGGTGCGGTAGCGGGCCAGTACGGCGGGTGCTTCTCCTGAGATGGGTGTGCCGTCGTAAATAGAGAACACTGAGCTGCAGCACTCGCAGTTAGCGGTGATGGCGGTTTCCTCATCTATGGTAATGCGGCAAAATTCATCTACCTGATAGGTGCAATGCCGGTCAAAGGCTACAAATTCGTCCATGTTACGGCGATAAATGATAATGCCCATTGAACCACCGGATATATGAATGGAGCCACCGGGTGCGGCAAGGGGAGCAAACTCCGGCAAGTCAAGAAAAAGCGTGACATCCACAAAAACCAGGGGAACGATGCTGTTCTGATTGCGGCAGGAGTGGCTACTTGCGATAAGTACCAGCACAAAAACGATTCGGGTAAAATGTCTTAACATTGTAGGTGCGTTAGCAGAAAGTTGTTTCTAAAACGAGGAAAGGATGGCAAAGTTGTTCAATTTTTTGTTGCTGTTATTGATTTTTTCGATGCCGCTTTCAGCGTTTGCCCAGAAGCAGAAGTCGGTAAAAAAGATGCAACAGGAACATTTTGACCGGCAAGAGGAGCAAAAGAAAAAGGCCGCAGAGGCAGAAAAAAAGGCCCTCGAGCGCCATCAGGAGATTCAGACGAAAAAGACAAGAAAGCGCATGAAGCAGTCCGAAAAACGCTCAAAACGGCTCCGGGACAACCGAAAAGAGCCGTTCCTCAAAAGATGGTTCACCAAGAAGAGGCGTTAGACATGTAAAAGAATGCTGAATTCTGGTTGTAATTTCTTTTTGCCCCGGCTGCTAATGGTCTATCTTTGAGAAAAGACAGGAGTTGAGACTTGTCTTAGAAATACTCGAAACGAAGAAAATTGACGCGTTAAAATGGATATGAGCCAAAATAACATTTTGTTAATCCGAATGATTTTTCTCTATCTTAGCGCCTCATTGTTGCGAACAAGGATACTTAATCAAAATCTACATCTATGATCAGAAATTTATGTCTGATAGTTTTCGGTCTTTTCATAACTCAAGTGGCTGTATCTCAGATCGGTACTGGTGAGATTCGTGGTAAGATTACCGACAAGGAGACAGGCGAAGCGCTACCATTTGTTAGTGTGGTAGTTTTGCGCGGAGATGCGCAGGTGAGCGGTGCAACCACGGATATAAATGGTGTTTATAGCATCAAACCGCTTACGCCGGGGCAGTATGATCTGGCTGTGAGTTTTGTTGGATACAAGCCTGTAAAGGTTACCGGCGTGATTGTAAACGCCGGTCGTTTCATTGAAAAACGAGTTCAACTCGAATCCACCGCCATTGATATAACCGAATTTGAGGTGATAGAATATACGGTACCACTTATCGACAAGGATGCGGGTTCAACCAAGCAGGTAATTACCCGTGAGGAGATCGCTCAGATGGCTCCTCGTTCGGCGGTGGAAATTGCGGCTACCACTGGAGGGGTCCAAACCTCTGCTGACGGACAGATCAGCGTGCGTGGTGCGCGTGAAGAAAACACCTGGTACTACATAGATGGTGTAAAAGTTCGCGGAACTACCCGTCTGCCCAAGGCAGCCATCCAGGAAGTATCGGTGATGACAGGAGGTATTCCGGCCAATTTTGGTGACGTAACCGGAGGGGTGATCTCCGTAACCACCCGTGGTGCAACCAATACTTGGTTTGGTAGTGTGGACGTGCTTTCTTCGGGTATCCGCGCAGGTGGTCAAAACATCGGACTCGATCCTTATGCAGCTAACCAGGTTGAAGGAGTTGTGTCAGGTCCATTGCTGTTCAGAAAAGACAGTCTCGGTAACCGCGATCGCTCCATCGTGGGCTTCTTCCTCTCAGGGAACTACCAAAATACCCAGGATACAAGACCTTCAATAGTAGGTAATGCATACCTTACCGATGAGGCGCGCCAAAGGCTGGTTGATGATCCGATGAGGTTTTCATTTACGGACGAATCGGTTGGAGCCGAAGAGGGGATAATGATTATTGATGGGACTCCTACTCCTGGAACACAGTTCGTAAACCCCGGTACACTTGGTATCTACAACTCCTTTTTCCTTCGTCCGGATGATTGGGTGATTGATGATTCAAGAAGAAATTCGAGCATTCAGGGTATTAACCTGAGTGGCCGTTTGGACTTTGCTACATCCAAGCTGGTGGACATTGCCATCGGAGGTCGTTTTGATTTTACCGATAACAACCTATACAACTTCAACGGATCTCTTGCCAACTACCAGAATAATGGTGTTCAACAATCTCTTTCTTATACCGTTTGGGGGCGCTATACTCAGCGATTTAAAACGTCCGATGACTCTGGCATCAAGAACGCGTTTTACTCGATTCAGGCAGACTACATACAGCGTGATATCAGCTCGTTTGACAGGAATCACCGCGACAATGTGTTCAATTACGGTTATGTAGGTCGCTTCGAGGAAACCCGTGTTCCCAACTACAGTTTCACCGATACACTGGCCAATGGGGTTTTTGTGCACGATGGCTTTCGTCCTATTGGAGTAGAATATCAGGCAAGTGATGTAAACGGCGACCTTGCCGCTGTAACCAGTTCGCTTTTCGATTTTTATCAGGCAAATGGATTGAACCCAAATAGTTTGAGTGAAATTCGCGCAGCCAATGGACTGCTGAATGGAGATCCTGTGCCCAGTATCTACGGTATCTGGAACGGTATTGGTGCTCCGTTTAACAACTACTCTTTCTTCAATCAAAGCCAGTTTCGTGTAATGGCGAATGGATCGGTGGATATTGGCGGTCACGCCATATCCCTGGGCGCAGAATTTGAGCAGCTCACAGAGCGCGGTTACAACCTTGCTCCCGGAGCACTCTGGACCATTGGGCGTCAGCGAACCAACTTCCACATTGATGAGATTGATTACGACAACCTGATCTCTCAAGAGCAGGTTCAGGGTCAATGGTACTATACATATGGTCGTCAGATTGGAAGCGACCAGTCGTTTTTTGACGCCAACCTCCGCGAAATGCTCGGCTTGCCCATGAACGGCTCTGACTTCATCAATCTGGATGCAATCGACCCTTCAATGCTGAGCCTCGATATGTTCAGCGCAGATGAGCTTTTCAACCAGGGGCAGTCGCTTGTGAACTACTGGGGATATGACCACACAGGAAAAATTCAACGTGGGCGACCCAGCTTTGACGACTTCTTCAACAAGCGCGACGAATTCGGAAACTTTACCCGGGAGGTAGGAGCTTTTCAGCCAATCTATGCTGCGGGTTATATCATGGACAAGTTTGCCTTCGATGACATCGTGTTTAACGTGGGTGTGCGAATAGACCGTTTTGACGCCAATCAGTTTGTACTGAAAGACGAGTACATTGTTGGTGAGCACTACACCGTAGGCAACAACCCTTTGTTTTCCGACCACCCGTCAAACATTGGTGAGAACTACGCAATTTATGTAGATCGCTTCGACAATCCTACCGAGGTTATCGGTTACCGTAACGGAGATTTCTGGTACAACTCTCAAGGGGTATTGATCAACGATCCGGGTGTACTTCGAACTACTACGGGAATCACACCTTTCCTTGTGAACCCCGATGAAACCGGAGAGAACCTGAGCAGCCGCGCATTTGAGCGTTACACGCCCCAGGTAAATGTGATGCCTCGTATCTCTTTCTCGTTCCCTATCTCTGACGAAGCAACTTTCTTTGCACACTACGACATTCTCACGCAGCGTCCCATCGGGCAAAACCGTTTGAACCCTATTGACTACCTGTTTATTGAGAACAGAACGCAGAACATTATTACCAACCCCAACCTGCGACCAACCTCTACCATTGACTACGAGTTGGGTTTCCAGCAGGTATTGACCAAATCGTCAGCGTTGAAAATTTCGGCCTTCTACCGTGAAGTGCGAAACGAGATCAACATCCGTGCACTTGTAGAGGCTTACCCACAGCAGTACCTCAGCTACTCTAACATTGACTTCGGTACCATTAAAGGTCTCACGCTTACGTATGACCTGCGCCGTACCGGAAATCTTTCAATCCGCGCCAACTACACCCTGCAATTTGCTTCTGCCACAGGTTCTAACGCCAACTCCGGTATCAACCTCGCCAACTCCGGAGAACCTGCGTTGCGCGTAATCAACCCAACCGACCGCGACCAGCGCCATGTGTTCATTCTGGCTGCTGACTACCGCTATAAGCGAGGAAAAGATTACAACGGTCCTGTGATTGGTGGTAACCAGATTCTGGCCGATGCCGGTGTGAACATTGTAGCAAATCTCGGTACAGGTACGCCTTACAGCCAGCAGCAGGCAGCCAATGGTGCGGCCGGTATCGGAAGCCTCGGTGGAGCAACCAGTCTTCGTGGCCAGATTAATGGGTCTCGCATGCCATCGCAGTTCACCATTAATGCGCAGTTCGATAAGAGCTTTAACCTTACCTTGAAGAAGGGCGAAGAAGGAGAGCGTGACCGCACGGCCAACCTAAACGTTTATCTGCTGATTAACAACCTTCTCAATACACAAAACATCATCGGAGTTTACCGCTTTACCGGTAACCCCGACGACGACGGATTCCTGACTGCAGCTCAATTCCAGCCGCAGATTATGGATGTAGAAGATGAAACAAGTTTCCGCGAGCTGTACTCTTTGAAAGCCAATACTCCCTTTCACTGGGGATTGGCCCGAACCATCCAGCTCGGAGTTCGATTTGACTTTTAATTATGCAATCAAGTACCACAACCATGATAAGAACAGTAAGACTATTTTCAGCTTTTGTTTGTACAGCACTGGTTTGCACCGTGGCCTCAGCAAAAGGGCCTGATAATGCTAAGAACAACGCTGGGAAGAGTGATGGAGGATCCAAAGCAGCCGGCTGTGCCCCTGCAGTAAGGATTACAGAGATGGCTTTCAATAACGTGCGAACGTTGATTGAGGTACCCGGCTTTAAGTGGATGGACCGTCCGCGGGGGCAGGCAGCCTATTTTGTGCCTCGACCACCCGACGATGAGCGCGGGCCATCATCCATCTTTGCAGGAGCACTGTGGATGGGAGGTGTAGACCCTGCCGGTAACCTCAAACTCGCCGGAATGCAGTTCCGTCAGCGCGGTAACGACTACTGGGGAGGTCCCCTAACCACCGACGGTTCGGCAAGTATTATCCCGAGCGAATGTGCCAGGTACGACCGGCACTTCTACATCACCCGCGAAATGGTTGAGTTGCACCGGCTCTATTTTCAGCGTGTGGCTTTTGATGCGGAAAATGGTACCAGCACGGTACTTGACCCCCCTTTCGATGAGCAGCCTTACTCTATTCCTGAAGAGATTATGACATGGCCGGCACATGGTGACGTAGGACTCGGACAGGACTTTTACCTCGCCCCATTTGAAGACAACCCATTTGGTGGAGGAACCCCCGGTTTGTATGAACCCGAATTGGGTGACTACCCCTGGTACGATTTGGATCAAACCGAAGACGACTGTCTGAACCGTAACCGAACTGCACCCATTCCGCTCTTCGGAGACCAGACGCTATGGTGGGTTTTCAATGACAAAGGAAACATCCACACCGAAACCCAGGGTCAGCCTATCGGTATGGAGATTAAAGGACAGGCATTTGCCTTTAACACCCAGGATGAGATCAACAACTTCACCTTTTACAACTACACCCTCATTAACAGAGGTACGCAAACCCTGAACAATACATGGTTCGGTCAGTGGGTGGATCCCGACCTCGGAAACTCCGAAGATGATTACGTGGGTTGTGATGTACAGCGTGGATTGGGTTACTGTTACAATGGTAACAACAACGATGAAGACAACCAGGGAGCCATCGGATACGGTATTCAACCGCCTGCTGTAGGGGTTGACTTTTTTGAAGGACCCTACCAAGACTCCGATGGCATTGACAACCCCGGTCCCAATGCCGACAGTCTGCAGGCTTTTATTCCTTGCAATCAGGCAGCAGCTGGAATTGGAATTCCTTATGCCGGCCTCGGGATTGGTTATGGCGATGGAATTGTGGATAATGAGCGTTATGGAATGCGCCGTTTCGTATATCACAACCGATCAACGGGTCCGTTGGCAACACGTGACCCGCAAGTTGCTGAACACTACTACAATTACCTCAGAGGTATTTGGCGTGATGGAACACCGCTGACCTTTGGTGGTACAGGTTACAACCCTAATGACCCCAACGCGCTTACCTCTCAATACATGTTTCCCGGTGACAGTGACCCCGTTCATTGGGGTACAGGTTGTATAGATCCCGGCAACAATAACTGGACAGAAGAAGGTGAGAATAACGCCCCCGGAGACCGACGTTTCATTCAGTCTGCCGGACCCTTCACGCTGACTCCCGGTGATTACAACAATATCACCGTAGGGGTATGCTGGGCGCGAGCCACCAGTGGAGGTCCATTTGCCTCAGTGCAGCTTTTGCGCCGTGTGAATGACAAGGCTCAAGCATTGTTTGACAACTGCTTCCGAATCCTCGACGGACCGGATGCACCGGATCTTACCTGGCAGGAGCTCGACCGTGAGCTTATCCTCTACATAGACAACTCGATCCCCACATCCAATAACTACCGTGAGTTGTACGAAGAGTTTGATCCTACCATTCCGCCCTTTTCTGTTGAACTGGATGAAGACGGTCAGGAAATACCGGGAAGCGCTACCCCCAATGATCGTTATTACCGATTCCAGGGGTACAAGATATTTCAGTTGCGCAATGAGACCGTGGACGTATCAGATATTGACGATCCACAGCTTGCACGAGAGATTTTCCAGGTGGATATTCGCGACAACATCGACAAACTGATCAACTACGAACTTGATCCCATCATGGAGTTGCCTGTACCGCAGCTGATGGTGAATGGAGCCAATGAAGGTATTAAGCACTCTTTCCGTGTGACGCGTGATGCTTTTGCCTCCGGGGATGACCGACTGATTAATTTCAAACGTTACTACTTTGTGGCCATCGCCTACGGAAGTAATAAGTTTGAGACTTTTGACCCGAATCAGGGAACAGGTCAGGATACCGAATACCTCGCAGGTCGTAAGGCTGCTGTAGGTGGTATTCTCCCGATAACAGCCATTCCCCACATTCCCACGCCTACAAGCGGCGGAACTGTAGTTAATGCACCATATGGTACCAATTTCTCAATAACTCGTGTAGAGGGAGAAGGTAACGGGCGTAACATTCTTAGAATGACCCGTAAATCGGAGGAAGAAATCATGGCAGGTGAGCCGTGGCGTGTAGAAAAACTGACCTACGAACGCAATGGTGCACCCCTGAAAATAAAGGTGGTTGATCCCTTGAATGTGCGTCCCGGAAACTTCGAACTTCGTTTATTCAATGATTTCGATACCATTGTGGGAGGAGTACCGCAGTATACTTCTGTATTGGACTCAGCCCGATGGGTACTTGTGAATAAAGACAATGGAGATGAGATCTTCTCTCGACGGGGAATCGAGTTCCAAACCGAGCAAATCATCCCTGATTACGGAATCTCTATCGAGATTGAGCAGTACGAATACGATGTGAATCCAGATGGTGAGGCACGTGCCGACCTGCTTACGTGGGATGTGAGTTTCCAGAGCAACTTGCCGTGGCTCTCAGGTATCCCCGATCAAGATGGCTTTAATCTCCAGAACTGGATTATGTCGGGTACTTCCGAAGAGGATTTTGACACCGACGTTTACGGTGGTCCACCTTGTCATAGACTACTGGATGGAAACGGAAATCAGATATCAGGAGGACCTATAGACCCAGGATACTTCGACGATCTGGCTACCGTTGACGGTGAGCGTATTTTCGACGGAATTTTCAACGGTCAAATTGCCCCCTTCCGTCTGGTGCGTGCATACGACTGTGGTCCATCACCACTTACACGCGCCTCTAAAGGAGCTGAAGCAGGCCCCCCCACCCAAAAACAATCCCTCACAGATCTAGTGAGTGTGGATATCGTATTCACACCCAACAAAGACCTCTGGACAAGGGTGCCTGTTCTCGAAATGCAGTCAAATACTGCATTGGCTGAAGGTGGCGCACCCAAGCTTACTACAAGACGTTCCCCATCGGTGGATAAGAACGGAAACCCAACCCCGGCCGGCGTAACCCAGCCAAGTGATAACCCCGATGATCCTAACTTTATCCATGCAGAGGGTATGGGCTGGTTCCCCGGATATGCCATTGATGTGGAGAGCGGTGAGCGCCTGAACATGGCCTTTGGTGAAGATTCTTTCCTCGCTGCCGACAACGGTCGCGACATGCTTTGGAATCCCAGCGATAGAATCTTTGGTTTCCCCGGTGGTGAAGAAATCTTTGGTGGGCAGCACTACATTTACGTCTTTAGAAACGCAAGGAAGATTTCTGAGTCGAACAACACCATGCCGATGTACGACTATGGAAAGTACTTGCGCGACAATGTGAACACCACTTCACCTCCGCCATTGTACCGCCAGTTCTGGAGAAACTGTAACTGGATCATGGCTCCTCTTGCTACGGGCCTCACCAGCGTTCAGGAAGGTATTATTCCGGCAGAAGCCCGCCTGAGAGTTCGTGTTGCAAAGCCGTATAAGAAGTATGCTCCGCTTACAGACCTGGGGCAGATTGACTACGCGGCTGTAGGTTCTGTGTTGAATCCCATTAATCCGAACCTCCTTGAGCAAAGCCAGAATGACTGGTTCCCGATGTACGAGTTCAGCATTAATGCAGAGCAAACCATCAACAACGATGCGGAAGTACTCGAAGATGCCCTCGCGCTGATTAATGTGGTGCCGAACCCTTACCACGCATTCAACGCCTATGAGCGGACACGACTCCAAAACCTGGTGAAATTTGTGAACCTTCCTCAGGAGTGTACCATCAAAATTTACAACCTGAGCGGAACTTTGATCCGAACACTAGGTAAGGATAACCCACAAACCTTCCTGGATTGGGATATACGCAACGAAGCGCGTATTCCGGTTGCCAGCGGTGTGTACATTGTGCACGTAGATGTGCCCGGTGTGGGTGAGAAGGTTCTGAAGTGGTTCTGTGTGATGCGACCAACAGATTTGACCAATTTCTAATTTGACACTATAACCAGATACAACCGAGATGAGAATTCAGCTGAGATATGTAGCAGCATCCCTTGCGATGTTGATGTTCACTCCCGGACTTTTTGCGGGTAACGAAGACCGTGCAGGTTCTGCCGGTGCGGGTTACCTGTTGGTAAATCCCTGGGCCCGCGGTACGGGAACAGCCGGAGCACTGATGGCACGTGCCGAAGGTGTGGAGTCGGCTTACCTGAATATTGCCGGGATGAACTTCATCAACAAAACGGAGGTGGCTTTCACCCAAACCATGTACCTGCAGGGTACGGGTATCAACATCAATGCTCTGGGGCTCGCCCAGCGTATCAATGAGTCCAGTGTAATCGGGCTTACGGTGACCAACTGGAATTTCGGTAGAATTGAGCGTACCACCACCGAACTACCCGAAGGTGATGGTTCGTTCTTTTCACCCAACGTACTGGTAATCGGAGCACATTATTCGCGTGCTTTCTCGAACAGTATCTACGGGGGAATTACCGTGAATATCCTGAATGAGTCAACCGCTGAAATTCGCTCCACCGGAGTGGCCTTCGACGCGGGTATCAAGTACGTAACCGGTGAAAACGACCGTGTGAAAATTGGTATTACCCTCAAAAACGTTGGTCCTGAAATGACCTATCAGGGTGATGGTCTGTCATTTCAAGGCCAGGACCCTCTTATAGGAACTACCCTTACCGTAGAGCACCGATCTGCTCGTAATGAGTTACCTTCACTGGTAGCGCTTGGAGCTACCTATGATTTCCTGCTAGGAGCCAATCACCGCCTTACCCCGGGATTCACCTTCATCGCCAACTCCTTTACTAAAGACAACTTTTTGTTGGGTCTGGAGTACGGTTTCCGAGAGCTCTTCATCCTTCGCGGTGGTTACCACTACGAAACCGGCATTACCAACGATGCCGATCGTATGACTGTTCTCACAGGTCCCCACGCAGGTTTGAGCGTAAAGGCTCCACTTGGTAAAGGTGGTTCAAACATTTCTTTTGATTACAGTTATCGCTTCACAAGCCCATTTGGTGGCATACACGCCATTGGCGTAGTAATGGGCCTGGGTGGTTCAAGAGACTAAGCGAACATATTTCATTTAATTGTACCTTTGCGTACAGAGAAAGCCCCTACTGTGGGGTTTTCTCTTTTTTGTGTTGAATTCAATACCACACTACCATGTCTGATATCAGATACTACACCGAAGAGGGATTGCAGAAACTCAAGGAAGAGTTGCATCAACTTCGTACGGTTGAACGGCCGAAAATATCTCAGCAGATTGCCGACGCCCGTGATAAAGGCGACTTGTCTGAAAATGCTGAATACGACGCGGCAAAGGAAGCTCAAGGACACCTCGAAGCCAAGATTGCCAAAATGGAAGAACTTGTAGCCAATGCCCGATTGATTGACGAATCGCAGATCGACAATAGCAAAGCCTTCATTCTTTCCAAGGTAAAAATTAAAAACCTCGGCAACAATGCCGTACTCGAATATACCCTTGTGGCTGAGAATGAAGCCAACCTGGCGGCCAAGAAGATTTCGGTTGATTCGCCCATCGGCAAAAGCCTGCTCGGTAAAGCCGTAGGTGATGTGGTAGAAGTAAAGATTCCCGCCGGAGTTGCGAAATTTGAAATCGTCGAAATCTCACGCTGAGATGGCTAGCATTTTCACCAAAATCATCAACCGTGAAATTCCCGGTTATATTGTAGCCGAGAATGATGATTTCATTGCCTTTCTCGATGTGTTTCCGCTAGCCAAAGGCCACACTCTTGTGGTGCCAAAAAAAGAAGTGGATTACATCTTTGATCTTGAAGACGACCTGCTCTCCGGGTTGCATTTATTTGCCAGGAAAGTGGCAATCCAAATTGAGAAAGCCGTGCCGTGCAAACGCATAGGCATGGCGGTGATTGGCCTCGAAGTGCCCCATACACACATCCACCTTTTGCCACTTCAGTCGGTGGAAGACATCAACTTTGCCCGACCAAAGCTCAAATTTTCGGAGCAGGAAATGGAAGAAGTAGCGCGCGCCATCAGAGAGGCCTGATCCCCTTATTGTGTAATTTCTTTCCCCTCCCATCCTGAATCGGCAACACGAAATTCGGGTATGCAGTTTCGTATGGATGTATTGTGGTTTAGGCACAGAATTTGTGCGTTTTACATCCGCTGAACCAGGTTTCAGCAGATTAAACAACGTTCTTCATATTATTCACTAAAAAACACAAGCATGAGAATAGCCTCAGAACTATTGTCAGCTTTTGTTTGTATGGCCCTGGTTTGCAGCACGGCTACAATTTTTGGCCAATCAGGCCAAGAGGAGAATCCCGGTAAAAACAATCATCCGCGCTCTGCGGGATGTGCCCCGGCGGTTCAGATTACCGAAATGGCATTCAACAATGTCCGCGCACTCATCGAGGTTCCGGGCACCATGTGGCTCGACCGGCCGCGCGGAACGTCAGCCTATTTTGTGCCCAAACCACCCGATGGCGAAAGAGGTCCTACGGCCTTGTCGTCAGGCTCGCTTTGGTTGGGTGGAGTAGATGCCGGCGGAAACCTCAAACTCGCCGCTATGCTACAGCGCCAAAGGGGTAACGACTACTGGGCAGGGCCGCTCACTACCGACGGCTCAGCCACTATTCTTCCCGGTGAATGCGTTAAATACGACAGGCATTTTTACATCAGTCGCCAAATGGTTGAGCTGCACCGCCTGTACTTTCAGCGGCTCGCCTATGACCAGGAGCACGGCACCGAAACCGTAAACGATCCGCCCTTTCACGAAGAACCCTATCAAATTCCCGAAGAAATTCTCAACTGGCCCGCCCACGGCGACGTCGGGCTGGGACAGGATTTTTACCTCGCTCCATTTATAGACAACCCCGACGGTACAGGAACCGCGGGCTTGTACGAGCCGGAATTGGGCGATTACCCCTGGTACGACCTCGAGCAAAGCGAAGAGGATTGTCTCAACCGCAACCGCACTTCCCCCATACCGCTCTATGGCGACCATACCCTATGGTGGGTGTTTAATGACAAGGGAAACATCCACACAGAAAGCGAGGGGCAGCCCATCGGGATGGAAATCAGGGCGCAGGCCTTTGCTTTTAACACACTCGACGAGATTAATAATTTCACTTTCTACAACTACACGTTGGTAAATCGCAGCACGCAAACTTTATACAATACATGGTTTGCCAAATGGGTGAACCCAGCACTCGGAAACCCTGATGACGATTATATAGGTTGCGATGTGCAGCGTGGAATGGGCTATTGTTACAACGGCAACAACAACGACGAAGACAACGCCGGAAACATTGGTTATGGAGTACAACCCCCAGCTGTTGGAATTGATTTCTTTGAAGGCCCTTACCAGGATGCCGACGGCACAGATAACCCGGGCCCCAATAGCTTTGACCCCACAAGCGCAATACCGTGCGAAGAGGCCCTTGCAGGAGCCGGAATTCCTTATGCAGGACTCGGTATAGGTTATGGTGATGGCATTGTGGACAACGAGCGCTTTGGAATGCGTCGTTTTATCTCACACAATATTGGCACCGGTTCATCCGCCACCCAAGGCCCGGTTACGGCTGAGCATTATTACAACATGATGCGCGGACTATGGAGAGATGGTTCACCCATTTTGTTTGGTGGCTCGGGTCACGAATCGGGTGGCATACCGGCCCACTACATGTTTCCGGGAAACAGCGACCCGCTTCACTGGGGCACCGGATGTATGGATCCTCAAAATGAAAACTGGACCGAGATGACCGAAAACAATGCACCGGGTAACAGAAGGTTTATTCAGTCTGCTGGGCCGTTTACACTTGCCCCGGGAGACTACAACAACGTAACCCTTGGAGTATGTTGGGCGCGCGCCAATTCTGGAGGCCCTCTTGCATCGGTTGAGCTGCTTCGATTGGTGGATGACAAGGCGCAGGCCTTGTTCGACAATTGTTTCCGAATTCTGAATGGCCCCGATGCCCCGGAACTCACCTGTCAGGAACTTGACCGCGAAATCATTTTGTACTTAGACAATCCGGTGCCTTCTTCCAATAACTACCGGGAAATGTACAAAGAGCTCGACCCAACCATACCGGCTTTTTCATTTGAGCTCGATAGCATGGGGCAGGCAATTCCGGATAGCAAAACGCCCAACGACACGTATTACCGCTTTCAGGGATATCGGATTTTTCAGCTTCGCGATGAAAACGTGAGCGTAGCTGACCTCGGCAACCCGCAGCTTGCACGCGAAATTTTTCAGGTTGATGTGAAAGACAACGTAGATAAGCTCATCAACTACGAACTCGATCCCGACATGCTGTTGCCCGTGCCGAAACTTATGGTGCAGGGAGCTAACGAAGGTATTCGTCATTCGTTTCGCGTAACCCACGATGCTTTTGCCTCCGGTGATGACAGGCTGGTTAACTTCAAGCGCTATTACTTTGTAGCCATTGCCTATGCCAGCAACCAGTTTGCCTCATTCGATCCAATGCTCGGAACAGGGCAGAGCACAGAATACCTCGCGGGCCGCAAAAGCACTACAGGTGGAGTATTTCCCATTACCTGCATTCCGCATATTCCCTCGCCAACAGCAGGAGGAACAGTGGTGAACGCACCTTTCGGCACGCGGTTTTCGCTTACGCGGATTGAGGGCGAAGGTAACGGGGGAAACATCCTTGAGCTAACCAAAAGCTCCGAAGAAGAGATTATGGCCGGAGAGCCGTGGCGCGTTGAAAGGCTTACCTATACCCGAAATGGTTCGCCGGTGCACATCAAAGTGGTGGATCCGCTTAACGTAAGACCAGGTAATTTTGAATTACGCATGTTCAATGAGTTCAACGAAATCGTTGGAGGTGTGCCGCAATACACTTCTGTAATTGATTCTGCACGGTGGGTGTTGGTAAACAAAGACATTGGAGAAGAGATCTTCTCCCGACGAGGCATTGAGTTTCAAACAGAACAGATTATTCCCGAGTACGGGATCTCCATCGATATGCACCAATACCAATATGACGTGAACGAAGACGGAGAACCACGTGCAGATTTGTTAACCTGGGATATCAGCTTTGAAAACAACCTACCGTGGCTTTCCGGAATACCCGACACCGACGATTTTACCCTGCAAAACTGGATTATGTCGGGAACAGGTCAAGAAGTATTTGATACTGCAGCTTACGGCGGAATGCCCTGTTTCCGATTGCTCGACGCTAACGGGGTTCAGATTCCGGGTGGCCCCATTGACCCCGGGTTTTTTGATGATCTTGCCACCATTGACGGCGATCGTATCTACAACGGTATTTTCAATGGTCAAATAGCTCCGTTCAGATTGGTCCGACCTTATGATTGCGGCCCTTCGCCATTGGTCGAAGCAACAAAGCCTTCTGAGTTAATAGATCAACCGGGCGTACAGCAGTCGCTCACAGAACTTGTGAGTATAGACCTTGTGTTTACACCCAACAAAGATCTCTGGACGCGTGTCCCGGTGCTTGAAATGCAATCCAACCCTGCACTGGCCGAGGGTGGAGCGCCCAAGCTAACAACGCGCCGTTCTCCGTCAGTTGATAAGAATGGGAACCCAACTCCTGCAGGAGTTACTCAACCCAGTGATAACCCCGGGGATCCGAACTTCATTCACGCAGAAGGAATGGGGTGGTTTCCGGGTTACGCGATTGATATTGAGAGTGGAGAGCGTCTGAACATGGCCTTTGGTGAGGATTCGTTCCTGGCAGACGACAACGGTCGCGATATGCTTTGGAATCCGAGTGACCGAATCTACGGCTTCCCGGGCGGGGAAGAAATCTTCGGTGCGCAGCACTACATCTATGTGTTCAGAAACGCGAGGAAGCTTTCGGAGGCGAACAACACCATGCCGATGTACGACTACGGAAAATTCCTCCGCGAAAATCTCAATTTTACCGTGCAGCCCTTTTACCGCCGTTTGTGGAGAAACTGTAGCTGGATTATGGCTCCGCTTGCTGCGGGCTTAAAGAGCGTAGAAGAAGGGCTGGTTCCCGCCGAAGCCCGCCTGCGTATAAGGGTTGCCAAACCTTACAGGAAGTATGCGCCCCTTACTGAGCTTGGCGAGTTGAACTACGCAACTCTGGGGTCGGTGCTCAATCCGCTGAACCCGAACTTGCTCGGGCAAAGCCAAAATGACTGGTACCCGATGTATGAGTTCAGCATCGAAAGTGAACAAACCATTCACAACGATGCAGACGCGCTTGAGGAAGCTCTTGCGCTCATCAATGTGGTTCCGAACCCCTACCACGCCTTTAATGCCTACGAGCGAAATCGTGTGGAGAACCTGGTGAAGTTCGTGAACCTGCCGCAGGAGTGTACCATCAAAATCTACAACCTGAGTGGTACGCTGGTGAGAACGCTGGGCAAAGACAACCCGCAAACTTTCCTCGACTGGGATATTCGCAACGAAGCGCGTATCCCACTGGCGAGTGGGGTTTATATCATCCATGTGGATGTGCCGGGCGTCGGCGAACGCGTGCTCAAATGGTTTTGCGTGATGCGCCCCTTGGATTTGACCAGCTTTTAGGTTAGTAACGGGAGGGAAGCTGCGGCTCAGCCAATCTTCCTTCCCGGATTTTTTCCCAAAAAACTCTTCCAGCTTCCGTAGTTGGTGCCGCTTTGGGTTTGACCCCGGTTAAAATAGTGACACACCGCTGCAGCCACACCGTCGGTAGCGTCGAGATTTTTGGGCAGGGTTTTGATATCGAGCAGCGACTGCAACATGGCGGCCACCTGCTCCTTGGAGGCATTTCCGTTGCCGGTGATGGCCTGCTTGATTTTTTTGGGAGCGTACTCGGTATAGGGAATCTCACGAGCCATGGCTGCTGCGATGGCCACCCCTTGCGCGCGCCCCAGTTTGAGCATGCTCTGCACATTTTTGCCGTAAAAAGGAGCTTCAATGGCCATAGAGTCCGGCATATAGGCCTCGAGCAATTCCACCACGTGCTGCTGAATGGCGCGCAGCTTAAGACCGTGGTCGTCCAGTTTGGTGAGCGAAAAATTGCCCATGCAAACCAGTTTCATCTTGCTGCCTCTGCAGTCAATAATACCGTAGCCCAGAATGGTGGTTCCGGGGTCAATGCCGAGAATAATCTGCTCTTTTGGGGCCGTCATGCTGTGTTGCCAAAGGTAACGAATCCGCGCTCGTACCACCGTCGCGAGATTGTGCGGATTTTTCACACCTTTAGCCATGCTTTGGCACCATGTACTCATTTTCTTCCTGCTACTCACCACGCTGGGTTATGGGGTGATGCTGTTGCTGTCGGCCAGGGCTTTGCGGGTTCTTTCTGCGCAAAAAGCCCCGTGTGGTGAAATACCTGCCGTAAAAACGGGCTTCAGCATAGTCATCCCTTTTAGGAATGAAGCCACAAACCTCCCTGCGCTGCTGGCCGATTTGCAACAACAAGAGGGCTCGCTTCCACCCCACGAAGTCATTTGGGTGAACGATCACTCGGAGGATGATTCATTGACAGTACTGCAACGTTCCGCCGGCCCCGAACATCGCGTGCTGAGTTTGACGGATTCCGCCGGAAAAAAAGCCGCGCTTCGAAAGGGCATTGAGCTATCGCGGTTTCCGGGGATAATTACCCTTGACGCTGATTGCCGCCTTCAACCGGATTGGCTCAACGGGCTCGCTGCTGCCTGGTATCATCAAAACCCCGATATGTTGATTCTTCCCCTCGAATTGGCTCCGGAAAGGGGCGTGTTGCAGGCTTTTCAGCGCATAGAACACCGCGCCGTGCAAGGTCTCACTTTTGGGCTTGCAGGTATGGGCTACCCTGTTTTGTGCAACGGGGCCAACCTGGCGTTTAGCAAAGAAACTTTTCTGGAAGCCGGGGGCTACGACGACCATCTGGAGCACGCTTCGGGCGATGATGTTTTTTTGCTTCACCGCTTTAAATCGCTGGGGAAGAACATTGCAATTTGCTGGAAGAGAAGTGCCCTGGCCTTCACCAATCCAACCAATGACCTGGCTTCGTTTCTGAACCAGCGTCTGCGCTGGGCGGGCAAATCGCGCGCCTATCGGGATACCGACACCATTTCATCAGGACTTGTGCTTGTCCTTCCCTCGCTGTGTTGGTTGGCTGCGTTGATAGCGGGTGTGCACGCGGCGTGGCTTGTGGCTGTGCTTATTGCTCGTTCCATTGCCGACGTCGTGTTGATAAAAAACACCGCACCCGTAATCGGAGTAAGCCCTAATCTGTGGAAATTAGCCCTGTTTTCGGTGGTGTACATGATGTATTCACCGGTGATGGCCTTGATGAGCCTGATTGTAAAACCCACATGGAAAGGGAGAAAAGTATAAAAATTCAATCACCCGGCGGTGCACATTCGCTCGGACAGTTGGCCATGCGCAGGCTCAAACGAAACAGGCTGGCTGTAGCAGGTGTGGCTATTATTGCGCTGGCAGCCCTCATTTCTGTTCTCGGCTCGTGGCTACGACCGGATGCATCGGTGAATGCCAACGAACAAATGCTGCAGATTGCCCGGCAGAAACCCGGATTCTCTGTAGATGTAGCCCTGATTACCCGAAACACAGAGATAGAGAGTACACCCTTTTGGAGGCGTCTTTTTCTCGGCGGGAAGGTTTCGGCCACCAAGGCTTACCCTATTCACAGCTACTTTTTTGAGGACGACGAACTCGTGATAGAGGAGTACAACGGCCGCAACAAAGAAATCCGCGGAAGAGAGATGCGCTTTCATCTCGCCGATGTGGTTTGGCCGCTGGCAGATCAGGATGTTCGCACTGAAGCAGACGGAACCATCATCGCCACAGCAGTGGATGGTTCCCAACACCGGGCACTCAAAGGAGATCTGCAGGCCCAAATTGAGGCTTCCATGCTCACGCGTCGTACCTATTGGCTGGGCACAGACAAGTTTGGGCGGGATTTGCTGAGCCGGCTCATGGGTGGCACATTTGTTTCACTCAGCGTGGGTTTGATATCAGTGCTGATTTCACTCGTTATCGGCATATCGCTGGGCGCTGTGGCGGGTTATTTCCGGGGCTGGGTGGACGAGCTGATTATGTGGTTGATCAACGTGATGTGGTCGGTGCCGACCTTGCTGCTGGTGATGGCCATTACGCTGGCGCTCGGTAAGGGTTTTGTGCAGGTTTTTATCGCCGTTGGGCTTACCATGTGGGTGGAGGTTGCCCGCGTGGTTCGCGGACAGGTGATCAGCCTGCGTGAGCAGGAGTTTGTAGAAGCCGGACACGCACTTGGGTTTCGCGCACCGCGCATCATAGGACGCCATATTTTGCCCAATGTGATGGCCCCGGTTATTGTGCTGTCTGCCGCGAATTTTGCCTCGGCCATTTTGATTGAGGCCGGACTGAGCTTTCTCGGCATTGGGGCGCAGATTCCCATGCCGTCGTGGGGGCAAATGATCAAGGAGCATTACAGCTACATCACCACCGACCTTGCCTATCTGGCCGTACTGCCGGGGGTGTGCATTATGCTGTTGGTGCTGGCCTTTATGCTGGT
>REDV01000131.1 GCA_007695365.1 Cryomorphaceae bacterium
TGCATCTCGGTCACCTGCGAAATATCTTTTTGGGCGATTCCGTGGCCTCACTGTTAGAAGCGGCCGGTCACAGCGTAAAACGCGTACAAATCATCAATGATCGCGGTATTCACATCTGCAAATCAATGGTGGCCTGGAAGCGGTTTGGCAACGGCGAAACCCCGGAAAGCAGCGGCCTCAAAGGCGATAAGCTGGTTGGGAAGTATTACGTGGCATACGACAAGCATTACAAAGCTGAGGTAGAATCCGCCGTTCAGAATGGGGTACCCAAAGAGCAGGCCGAAAAGGAGGCCCCCATTTTACGCGAAGCCCAGGAAATGCTTCGCGCATGGGAGCAGAAAGACCCTGAAGTGTATGCTCTGTGGGAGAAAATGAATGGTTGGGTGTATGATGGATTTGACGTTACTTACCAAAGTCTCGGCGTTGCCTTCGACAAGCTCTACTACGAATCAGAAACCTACCTTTTTGGCAAAGAAGAAGTAGAGCGCGGTCTCTCCAAAGATATTTTCTACCGAAAAGAAGACGGCTCTGTTTGGGTAAACCTTGAAGATGTGGGCCTTGACCACAAATTATTGCTTCGCTCCGACGGCACGGCGGTGTACATGACCCAGGATATCGGAACGGCCATTCAGCGCACCATTGATTTTCCGGAAATGTCTCAAATGGTGTACACTGTGGGCAATGAACAAGAGTATCACTTCAAGGTGCTGTTTGCGGTTCTTGCAAAACTGGGCTACCCCTGGGCTTCGCAATGCCACCATCTGAGTTATGGGATGGTGGAGCTTCCCGAGGGCAAAATGAAGTCGCGCGAAGGAACCGTAGTGGACGCCGATGATTTGGTTGAAGGCATGACAGATACGGCTCGAGAGATTTCCGAAGAACTCGGCAAACTCGAAGAGCTCACACAGCAGGACCGCGAGCAACTGTACAGCCAAATCGGAGGTGCGGCGTTGAAATACTTCCTTCTGAAGGTAGATGCCCGTAAAAACATGCTTTTCAACCCCAGAGAGTCCATTGATTTTAACGGGAATACAGGCCCTTTTATTCAGTATGCGCACGCCAGGATTTCCTCGCTCTTGCGCAAAGCTGCAGATGTTGAGCGTGTTTCATCCGACAACCTGCAACTTTCTGAATCAGAGCAAAGCCTTGCGCTCAAACTCGATCGTTTCCCTGTGGTGGTTGAGGAATCGGCAGTCAAATACAGTCCCGCAGAACTGGCCAACTACCTCTATGATTTGGTGAAGGACTTCAACAGTTTTTACCAGTCTATGCCCGTGTTGAAAGAAGAGGATGTGGCTCTGCGAACCTTTAGACTTGAGCTGACCGAAGCCTGCGGAAAAGTAATCCGCACCGGGCTCAGGATGCTGGGCATCGCAGCACCCGAGCGTATGTAACCGCATGCACACGGGCTTCGGGAAGCCGCCTTGTTTCATTACTTTTGCAACCCAACGTCAACAACATGTTTGAGAATTTAACAGATAAGTTCGATCGCGCCTTTAAAGTCCTCAAAGGACAAGGGCAAATCACCGAAATCAACGTTGCTGAAACCCTCAAAGAGGTGAGGAGAGCCTTGCTCGATGCGGACGTGAATTTCAAAACCGCCAAGGATTTTTCCAACACGGTAAAGGAAAAAGCCCTTGGCCGTGATGTGCTAACATCCGTTTCGCCTGGGCAGTTACTGGTGAAAATCACCCAGGAAGAGCTTACTGAGCTCATGGGAGGAGAAACTGCTGAGCTCAACTTCCAGGGAAACCCGGGAATTATCCTGATGTCGGGATTGCAAGGTTCGGGTAAAACCACTTTTTCGGGAAAACTCGCCAATTGGCTCAAAACCAAAAAGGGGAAGAAGCCACTGTTGGTGGCTTGCGATGTGTATCGCCCTGCCGCCATTGACCAGCTTCACGTAGTAGGTGAATCAATCGGAGTGGAAGTGTACTCCAATCGCGATGAAAAAGACCCTGTTAAAATTGCCCGCGATGCCGTGGCACACGCCCGCTCCAACGGATTCAACGTGGTAATTGTCGATACCGCCGGACGTCTTGCCATTGACGAGCAGATGATGGACGAAATATCGCGCGTAAAGGCCGCCATTCAGCCCACTGAAACCTTGTTTGTGGTGGATAGTATGACCGGTCAGGATGCTGTAAACACGGCCAAAGCCTTTAATGACCGACTGGATTTCAATGGCGTAGTGCTTACCAAATTAGATGGTGATACCCGAGGTGGAGCAGCGCTCAGCATCAAATCTGTGGTGAATAAGCCCATCAAGTTTGTGGGTACCGGCGAGAAAATGGATGCGCTGGATGTATTCCACCCCAACCGAATGGCTGACAGGATTCTCGGTATGGGCGACGTGGTTTCGCTGGTGGAGCGTGCACAGGAACAATACGATGAAGAGAAGGCGCGCAAGCTTCAGAAGAAAATTGCCAAAAATGAATTCAGCTTCAACGACTTCTACGACCAGATTCAGCAAATAAAGAAAATGGGTAGCGTAAAAGACCTCATGGGCATGATGCCCGGAATGGGAAAAATGGTGAAGAACATGGATATTGACGACGATGCTTTTAAGCCACTCGAAGCCATGATTATGTCTATGACACCTGAAGAACGCGAGAATCCCAACGTATTGAATCACAGCAGAAGAAAGCGCATTGCACGCGGCTCAGGTCAACATGTTGAAGAGATCAACAAAATCATCAAGCAGTTTGAAGAAACGCGAAAGATGATGCGGCTAATGAGCAATAAAAAGAACATGGCCAACATGATGCGCCAACTCAAAAACATGCCCGGCGGAATGCCAAAAATCTAAATCCCTTATCTCACATGACGCTACTTGACGGTAAAAAAACCTCGCAGGATATCAAAGACGAACTCGCAGCATTGGTAGCGGAGAGAAAACAGCAAGGCAAAAAGGTGCCGCACCTTGCCGCCATCCTGGTTGGCAACGACGGGGCGAGTCAAACCTATGTAAATGCCAAGGTAAAAGCCTGTGAGAAAATTGGTTTTGGCTCGAGCCTGAGGCGCTTACCTGCCACCATCCCGGAGGATGAACTACTCACGGAAATAGACGCGCTCAACAGCAACCCCGACGTAGATGGCTTCATTGTGCAATTACCTCTGCCCGGTCACATCGACGAACAAAAAGTAATCAACGCCGTTCACCCCAATAAAGATGTGGATGGCTTTCATCCCGTAAATATGGGTAAACTGGTATTGGGATTGCCTGCGTTCATTCCTGCCACGCCCAACGGAATTGTTGAGTTGATAAAACGCGCCGGGGTTGAAACCGAAGGCAAACACTGTGTGGTTATTGGTCGAAGCAATATTGTGGGCAAGCCCATGGCAGTGTTGATGGCGCGCAAAGGCTATCCCGGAAACTGCACGGTAACTTTGGCGCACAGCCGCACAAAGAACCTCGCGGAATACACCCGGCAGGCAGATATTGTGGTGGCGGCACTCGGTATTCCGCGTTTCCTCAAGGCCGATATGGTGAAAGAGGGAGCAGTTGTGGTGGATGTGGGAATTACGCGTGTAGAAGATTCTAGCAAGAAATCCGGGTTTCGTCTTGAGGGCGATGTAGATTTTGAAAATGTGGCACCCAAATGCAGTTTTATCACACCTGTGCCTGGTGGTGTGGGGCCCATGACTATTGCATCCTTGCTGCAAAACACCCTCAGAGCAGTTGAAATGAGAGAGTCATCAGGCAGCAAATCGTAAATTGGCACGAATTTTAATTGTTCCTCCACCAACTAACAAAACTGAAATCATGAGAAGCTTTGCCATCTTTTTCGGACTCGTGCTCGCGTTGAGCATGGTAGGATGTAAGTCTAAAAGCCCTGCTGGAGAGCGTGTTCGCACTCCGTTTTCGGGCTCCAAATACGAATCAAACAACCGCTTTTTCCGGGCTGTAGGTCAGGCCAGCAGCGGTCGCGAGAACATTGCACGCAGCAGGGCTGAAATTGACGCCAAGGGCCGTTTGGCCTCACAGGTAGAAACCAATATCCGCCGCGTTGCCGATGATTATATCGCCGAAACCCAAAACGCCAATGCTTCGGATATCGCCGAAAAATTTCAAAGCCTGACCCGCGAGGTAATGGACACCGAGCTGCAGGATATCAGAATGATCGGGGAAGAAAAGTTCTACAACGGTGAGCAATTTACGGTGTACGTAGCACTCGAAATCCGCAAGAGCGCCATGTTCCGCTTTATGCGCCAACGAGCCCGCACCGACGCCCGCATTGACAAGATGACCCTGAAAGCCATCGAAGATATCCTGGATGCTGAAATCAAGAAAGCCGACGATTAAAAGGTTAAATGTTAATGGCTCATACTGAAAAAGTAATGCTTGGCCTTCGCCTTCCAACCGACCCGCGGTGGGTAAGGCTGGTACAGGAAAACATCTCTGAGATACTTACCGACCACGCCTGGTGTGAGCAAAAAGCCGCTTCGCACGCCATCTCTACCATTGTTCGTTTCCCTGACTACCCCGAGCTTGTGGAGACCCTCACGGATATCGCCCTCGAAGAGTTGGAACACTTTCGCATGGTGAACGAAAAAATTACGGAACGCGGCTACACCCTCGGCTTTGAGCGAAAGGATAACTATGTACGCGATTTGGCGGCATTCATCAAGAAGGGGGGGAGCCGGCAGCATCAACTTGCCGAGGCACTGCTTTTCTCGGCGATGATTGAGGCCCGAAGTTGTGAGCGTTTCCGTATGCTCACTGAAAAACTGGACGACGAAGAACTTTGTTCCTTTTACCGCGATTTGATGATTTCGGAGGCCAACCATTACACCACCTTTCTCGGTTTGGCACGAACACTATGCAAAGATGTAGATGTTGACGCGCGCTGGCAGGCCTTTCTCGACTACGAAGGCTCATTGATGGCGCGCTACGGCAAGGAGGAGACCATGCACGGATGAGCAGGTCAGTGCTTCCCAAAGGAATCATCATAGGTTGCCACTGGCCCGAACCGAATGCCACAGCGGCAGGCCGCCGAATGATGCAACTCATTCAGGTACTCGCCGAAAGGTATCATATCACTTTTGCCTGCTCACAGCCATTGGGTGCACAATCAAGATGGCTGGACTCAACAGGTGTTTCAACTGTGCACATCTTACTCAACCATTCCTCCTTTGATGATTGGATTGCGTCTGAGCAGCCGCAATGGGTGATGTTTGATCGCTACCTTACCGAAGAGCAGTTCGGGTGGCGGGTTGAAAAGACTTGTCCTGAGGCAATGCGCATTATTGATACTGAAGACCTCCACGGACTTCGAAAAGCCCGCGAAACAGCACATGCTCAAAACCGGACGTTTCATATTTCAGACCTGCACAACGAAGTGATGCACCGCGAACTGGCAGCCATTTATCGCTCTGATGGTTCGCTGATTATTTCGCGCTTTGAAATGGAACTTCTGGTCAATGAACAGGGTGTACCCAAAGATTTGTTGTTTTACCTGCCCTTTATGGAGGAGCCTGTCCAACCTGAAGAACTGCCGGGCATCCAACAACGCGCACACTGCATGACCATCGGGAACTTCAAGCACGCCCCGAACCGAGATGCTGCAAAATACCTTGCACATAAGCTCTGGCCAATGATTCGCCAAGAACTTCCGGAAGCTGAGTTTCATCTTTACGGTGCATACCCCGACGCCGAAATCATGCAACTTCACAATCCGGCTGTGGGATTTTTGGTGAAAGGCAGGGCCGAAGATGTACTCCAAACCATGAGTCAATACCGGCTGTGCCTTGCCCCCCTTCGCTTTGGAGCCGGGTTAAAAGGCAAATTGGTGGATGCCATGCGAAGCGGCACCCCATCGGTCACCAGCGCTGTTGGTGCCGAAGGAATGTGCAAGTCGGCTGAGGATTGGAACGGAGGCATTGAAGACGAGCCCTCAACCTTTGTGCAAGAAGTTGTTCGGCTCTACAGGGATGACTCGTTTTGGCTGCAATCGCAGGAACGCGGTTTTAACATGCTTCAATCGCTTTTTGATGGCGCATCGTGGAAAAAAGCCCTTCAACAGGAGTGGAGCAGGCGCCTGAACAGCCTTGATGAAAGAAGATTGCGAAACTTCACAGGGGCTATTCTTCGAAACCAGTATCACCGGAGCACCACCTATATGTCGAAATGGATAGAGGAGAAGAACCGCAACCGCTCAGGAGCTGATTGATTCAGCCGCATTTCGCCAGGCTTCCGGCACAGCAATGGTGCGCTGCAGCTCATAGTCAAAACAAACCACGGTAACCAAGCCGTGGGCGCAATCGGTTTCGCGGCCGTTTTCTACCTTAAACACCCGCATTTTCATCTGAAAACTCTTGTTGCCAATGGCACCAAAAGAAGCAGTAACGTACAGCTCATCATGCAGCAGCACCGGCTTCAGGTAGTCAATTTCGTTGCGCGCCACAATAATCCCGTACTTTTTCCAGTCCCACACATTTCCAAAATGCTCGCGGAAAAAAGCCATCCGCCCCTGCTCAAAATAGTTGAGAAAGATGGCGTTGTTAACGTGGCCCATCACGTCAATGTCGGCAAAACGTACTTCCAGTTTGTGTGGAGTCATCAGAAATCGGGGTTCAATACCGTAAATACTTCGGGTACAAAAATACTGAATGCCGGCGGGCTGCGTTGTGATTCGGGTGCAGCCCAAAACTATTTTTACATTTGCTCACGGCGGCACTTTTGCTGGCTTGAAACAAAAGCACAGGCCTTGATAGGAGGGATTTTTCGCAAACAGCTATTCCAGAATACGCTGATTTTTTCCGGGTCGAGCATCCTCAATCGCGCCATTCCTTTTTTGCTGGCTCCCATTATCACGCGCTACCTCACGCCTGAAGATTACGGTACCGTAGCCAACTTCATCTCGCTATTGGGTCTGCTCATTGTGTTTGCCGGGGTAAATACGCACGGATTGCTTCCGGTGAAATACTACCAGATGGACCGCGAACAGTTCAGGATTTTGGTGGGTAACCTGATGTTCATCCTTGTTGGAACAGCACTTTTGATGCTCATTGCCGTGTATATTGTGGGCGATTTCATTGCTGACCAATACGAAATGCCTTTCAGGTGGGTAGTTACAGCGGTGTTGTGTGCACTGGCCATGTTTATGAACAATGTAAACCTATCGTTGTGGCAACTCGAAAAGAAGGCCCGTTGGTACGCAACCTTTACCTTTTCTGAAACCCTTGTAAATGTTGGGCTTTCGCTTTATCTCATTATCGCTCTGAAAATGACCTGGGAGGGCCGCTTGTTGGGCGTTGCCATTTCGCTCCTGCTGTTCGGAATACTGAGTTTGCTGCTTATCTACCTGCGTGGTTTCGTAAAGTTTCGCTTTCACAAGCTGATGTTCACCGAGGCGTTGGCCTTCGGTATTCCGCTTATTCCACACAACCTGAGTGGGTGGTTGCGTACAGGCGTTAACTTTTTCATTATCACCTCCATTTTGGGCAGCGGTGAAGCCGGATTGTACAACCTCGGCAGCCAGTTTGCGCTCATTGTTTTCTTTATCGGCAATGGTTTCAATCTGGCCGTTGCGCCGCTGATCTACGAAAAGCTGAGCAAAATCAACCCCGCTGAAAACCTCAAACTGGTGCGGATCCACTACCTGTATTTTGCTGGGATGATTCTGGCCGCCATCGCCATGAGCGTATTCGCCCCGCTTATCATCTGGGGAATCTTTCCGGAGCGCTACCATGATTCCACACCTTTTATCCCTTGGCTGAGCTTTGCCTTTGCCATGTATGCCATGTACTACTCGGTGGTGAACTTTCTGTTCTTCTACAAAAAAACGCTGGTGCTTTCGGTACTGACCTTTACAAGCGGACTGATAAACACAGGTTTGTGCTACTGGCTTGTAGATAGTATCGGGGCCATCGGAGCAGCACAGGCCTCACTGGTCTCCTTTCTCTTTATGTTTGTATCGGTAATCTGGTACACGCAAAAAGTGCATCCGCTACCGTGGGGAAGAGTGCGCGAGGCATTGGATCCTAAAAAATGGGCCGAATGGTAAACGAATCACAACAAATGGATAATGTGCTTCCTCAGGGAGTGAGTTTTGTGGTGTTTACCTTTAACAGCCGCAAATTGGTTGAGGATGCGCTGGCTTCGGTTGTTGCGCAAAAGAATGCACAATTTCCCATTGAAATACTGTTGGTTGACAACAATTCATCCGACGACACTGTGGCTTTTGTCACGCAATTTCTTGAGAAAAGCGGTGTGGATTTTCGCGTATTGAAGCAGGAAAAACCCGGGCTGTTTCACTCAAGGGTTGCCGGTATCGCTGCTGCCAAATACCGCTACTTTGTTTTTGTGGACGACGATAACCGCCTTTTGGGACAGTGGGCAGATGCCGTGTGCCACCTGTTGGCAAGCAAGCCCGCGGTAGGCTTGATAGCTGCCGTGAACGAAGCCCGTTTAGGCGGTGAAGAACCCATTTGGTGGGAGTCTCAAAAGCACGCATACGCCGTAGGGCGACCCAATGAGGAAACCGGTCCGGTGGCCGGGGCTTTCTCTGCGGCCTGGGGTGCCGGTCTGTCGGGTAGAACACTGTTGGTTAGAAAGCTTTACGAGAAGGTAAAATTCTGGCTTGTAGGAAGAACTGGTAGCACACTGCTAGCCGGCGAGGATTCTGAGCTTTCATATTGGGCCCGATTGGCGGGTTTCACCATCTATCAATCGGAGCTGAGGCTTATCCACTACATTGAAGCCCGAAAACTGGACGAAGCCTATTTACTTGGCCTCCACAAAGGATTCAGGATAGCCGACACCTATTTGTTGCAATACAGGATGGTACTTACCGGGGTGTCTCCGTTTTGGCAGCGCCTGAATTACGCGTGGTGGTTGTGGTCTAAATGGCTGGCAGCTCCTCTGCGAAAGGCATTTGCCGAGGGAGAAGTAGAACGGCTCGACATTATCACGAAAAAACCAACATTGGGTGAATGCTTCTCTTTTCTCATTGGCTGGGGCAAATGGAGTATGGTTACCCGCGAGATAAAACGCACCCGAAAAGCGTTAAAGCCCATTATTGCACCTCCAAAATCATCGTAACTTGGAACAACAAGACATTCGCATAACGGTCGTTACCATAGTGTACAACGGTGCGGACTCCGTTGCCAAAGCTATTCGCTCGGTACTCGATCAGAAATACCCGAACCTCGAGTATATCGTGATTGATGGCGGCTCTACGGACGGAACGCTGGAAGTTCTCGAAGATTTTGGCAACCAAATTCAATGGATATCAGAGTCGGACGAAGGTATCAGCGATGCGTTTAACAAAGGTATTCGAAGGGCTACCGGTCAAATCATCGGCTTGCTCAATGCGGATGATTCCTATCTTCCCGGAACCCTGCAAGCTGTGGCTTCGCGCTTTCGCGGCGAAGGCGTGTATTACGGCGCCATGCAATTACAGGAGAACAATCGGCCGGGCGGAACCTACCATCCCAACCACGAGCTGCTCGAAAAAGACATGACCCTTTGTCACCCGGCAACTTTTATTACAGCAGGACTTTATAAAAAGTACGGTCTGTACCGCACCGACTACTGCTACGCCATGGATTACGAGTTGCTGCTTCGAATGAAAACCAGCGGCGCTCCGTTTTACTGTATTCCCGAAACGCTGGCGCTAATGTCAACCCAGGGCGTTTCAAACATGCACTGGGAGGAAGCATTTGACGAAGTGCAGCGCGCCCGAAAACTCTATTTGGCACCCGGCCCGCTGGATCGTTATCTCGTTTGGGTGGTAAAATGGCGCAAAAGACTTGGTCACGCTCTGGAGGGAGGACCACTGGCGCCCGCTGTTGCTGCCTACCGCCGAAACTTCTCAACCATCCGCAAAACATGAGCCGCCACGTTTTGAAGGATATATCCATTGTGTCGGCAAACTACAACAACGCCGCCTTTCTGGACGATTATTTTCAGAGCGTAGAAGATAACAGCGCCTGGCCGGGAGAGTTGGTCATTGTGGATGATGGGTCAACGGATGAATCACCGGCCATCATACGTAAGTGGGCTGCCAAACACTCCTGGATACGACCCGTTTTACTGCCCGACAATGTGGGGGTTGCCAACGCTACCAATCAAGGGATTGCAGTCGCAAATGGAACATGGATTTTACGCGTTGACCCCGATGATATGCTGATGCCCCACCGCATCCAAAGCCAGTGGGATTTCATTCAGCAACACCCTGAAGTTGATGTGCTCGGCGGAAACTGCGTGTATGTTGATGGTAAGACGCGTCAAAGCATTCGTACATCAGGCTTTCCGGCAACCCGGGCCGATATTGAAAAACTATTTCACCTGGGCGAAAACGGGGTGCTGAACGGAACCACCCTGGTACGAAAAACATGGTTTAACCGATTTCCTTATCGGCAGGAGATGGTCTGGGCCGAAGATTACGACTGCTTTGCACGTATGCTGCACGCCGGCGCCGTAATGGCTGCCCAACGAGAGCCCAACACATGGGTGCGCATTCACCGCGAATCAGCTACAAGCAATCTGGCGTGGGATACCCTCGAAAAGGCCTGGAAACTAAGCGTTGAGCTTTTCAATAACAAACGTACTTTGAGGGATGTAAAGGGCAACTTCCGTCATTTACAACATTATCGGCGATATTTGCTTAGCAAAAACCCCATCGCAAAGTGGTGGCATCTGGCCGCAGCTGTGTGGTGGAGACCTGAGAAAGTTCTAAAGGCTGTCTTTAAATGAAAATCGGCATACTCGGCACGCGGGGCATCCCCAATCAGTACGGCGGCTTTGAGCAGTTTGCCGAACATCTCGCACCGGGATTGGTTGCACGAGGTCACGAGGTTTGGGTGTACAACAGCAGTACCCATCCCTTTCAGGAATCGAGCTGGCAAGGCGTACAAATCATTCATTGCTATGACCCTGAAAACAAAATAGGTACAGTTGGGCAATTTGTGTATGACTTTAACTGCATTCGCGATGCGCGTTTACGCAACTTTGACGTGGTGCTTCAACTCGGATACACCAGCAGCTCGGTTTGGGGGCCGTGGCTTCCTGAACATGCCGTGGTCTTTACCAACATGGATGGTCTGGAATGGAAGCGCTCGAAGTACAACAAATGGGTTCAAAAGTATTTGAAAAGGGCAGAGGAATGGGCCATCAAAACCAGCGATGTGCTCATTGCCGACAGTCTGGGTATTCGCGATTACCTTCAGGACACCTATCACAAACACTCCGAATTTATCGCCTACGGTGCTGATCCCATCAACAATAAAAGTCCTGAAGTGCTCAGCCAATGGCAACTGGCACCTGACCAGTACTACCTGCTTGTTGCGCGTATGGAGCCTGAAAATCACATAGAGGTTATATTGGATGGATATATACAATCGGGGGTTGAAACGCCGTTTGTGGTGATTGGCCGCACAGAAAATACCTTTGGTAAAAGACTGGTGGAGAAGTATGCACACGCCCCCCGGGTAAAGTTTTTGGGCGCGATTTACGACAAGAACGCACTCAACCAACTGAGGCACCATTGCAGGCTGTATTTTCACGGTCACAGCGTGGGAGGAACCAACCCCTCACTGCTCGAAGCCATGGCCTGCGAAACGCTGATTGTGGCCCACAACAACCCGTTTAACCGCGCTGTGCTCGAAGAGGATGGACTGTATTTTGACGATGCGCAAGGTGTGTGTAACTGGATTAGGGAGGTTAAGATGGGTGAAATGACAGAGAAAAAGATCCGTAATCTCAACAAAATCAAATCAGATTACCGCTGGGAGCAGATTGTTGACCGCTACGAGCAGGTATTCCTCAGGCACTTTGAAAGACTGAGAACATGAAAGGTTTTGCTCCTCTTTTTGCCGATTGGAAAACCGGTCTTTTCACCGCAGCACTGGGCTTGTTGATTGTTACCCTTTTTCTGGCCCGGCTTTTTCCCGACTACCCTGTAAATTCATACGCGATTGTGCTCTTGCTTGCGGCTTGGGTGGCGGGAGGTGATTTTCGGAGGTTTCCGCAGCGGATGTCCCAACCGTGGTTGTGGTTGCCTCTTTTGCTGTTTCTGCTCTATGGCATCGGGGTTCTGTACAGCGACGACAAGGAAACCGCGGGCAGGATGTTGGAGCAGAAACTGGCTTTGCTGCTATTGCCCGTGCTGGTGGCGAGTGCTCCTCAATTCAAAAGGCAGCACCTCGGATGGTGTTTGTGGGTGTTTGTGCTTTCATCGGCAGCTGCCATGACCGTGGCATTTGCGCTGGCCATTATCAACGGAATGAGCGGCATGTACGGCGATATTACTTTTCTCGACATGGTGACCTACGAAAAGTTGGCCGGAACCATTGGATTTCAGCCTATTTACCTCTCCCTATACATGGTTTTTGCGTGCTTTGCCATTTACGCACTGGGGCGATTTGAGCGTTTCGCTAATCAGTTTTTCTACGGTAAAAGTGGATTGGTAGCGCTTTTGTTCTTTTACTTTTTTGCGTCGGTGGTGCTGCTTTCATCGCGCATGGAGATTATGGTTCTGTTCGTTTCACTGGCTGTGTTGATTGTAATAGGGGTAAGGCCTTTGAAGCGCCAACTGAGATACGCCGGAGTGTATGCAGCCATGTTGTTGCTCGCCCTCTTGATGATTTTGGGCAGCACCGAGAACAAGCAGCGCTTCACCGAAATGATAGACATAGAGTCTGATTACACGCAAGATCGCTATGGCGGAAGGTCCATCCGTTTTCACAAATGGTTAAACACCCTTGAGCGCTGGTCCGAAAACCCTGTGCTGGGAGTAGGAACCGGCGATATGCAGCACGAACTCAACGCAACCTACGCCCGCAATGATTTTCAGCTCGCCCTCGACTATTCCTTTAATCCGCACAACCAGTATCTCGAAACCCTGCTGACTATAGGCATTCCCGGTTTCCTGGTCCTGATTGCATGGATGGGCAGTTTGTGCTGGTTAGGCTGGCGACACAAAAACTGGCTCCTGCTCGTTTTTGGACTTATAGCCTCGCTCAGCATGATTACCGAAAGTATGCTTGAACGCCAGTGGGGTATTGTGTTCATTTGCTTTTTTGCTGCGCTGCTTACCAGCGATAATTTCAAGTATTTTCGCACGGAAAGCAGCCCTCAGCAGTGAATCGCGACTACGTATATTTTCTTCGACTCTACACGCGCCTTGCGAACTATGTAGCGCTTAATGTGGCGTTTGCTCTGGGTTTGTGGTTTCGCTTTCCCGATAACTGGGCGCAGGTATTTGGCAGCAATAATTACATCGCATTGCTGCTTTATGTAAACCTTTCATGGGTATTAATTACCAATGTATTGCGTTATTACCGCCCCTCGCGCATGCATCTCAAGCCGTTGCGCCGGGGGCTTCTTTTTGCCCAGATTTTTCTTTTGCATCTGCTGCTGGTGCTGGCATTCAACGGAATCATCAAAACCTATTATTCGCGGCTCTTTCTCACGTATTTCTATCTGTTGATACCGCTGTTGATACTGACGGGCGAGTGGATGGCCAAACTTCTGCTGAACTGGAATCAACGCAGAAACGGCGATTTTGGAAAGCTGGTTTTTGCGGGTTCCACCGATACGCTCAAAGACCTTAATCAATACTTTGAAAATTCTACTGGCGCTAAGTACCAGGGCCGAACTGTGCATGTTGAGCAAACCACCAACCTGCTTAACACCCTCATGACCATCCACAAACAAAGCAGTATCCAGGAATTGTACTGCAGCATGTCCGAAATAGAGCCGCAGGAGCTCCAAAAAGTAGCGCAGTTTTGCGAAAACAACCTCATTCGTGTGCGATTGGTGGTTGATCATCCGCGATGGGACACCAAGCCTATTGAGGTGAATTTTTACGATTCCATTCCTGTAGTGAACATCCCTTTTACGCCGTTGGACGAACCGGGCAACAAGCTGGCCAAACGCGCCTTTGATGTACTGTTCTCTTTGTTTGTGGTGGTGTTTGTTCTGTCGTGGTTGTTTCCGCTGATGGGTATCCTGATTAAGCTCAGTTCACCAGGTCCGGTCATATTCCGACAGCGCCGTAACGGTCTCGACAACCAGCCTTTTGAATGCCTGAAATTTCGGTCTATGCGTGTAAATGCAACCGCCGACCTTGAGCAGGCCACGCAAAACGACCCGCGTATTACGGCTATCGGCAGGTTTATTCGCGCTACCTCGCTCGATGAATTGCCTCAGTTTATTAACGTGCTGAAAGGGGAGATGTCGGTAGTGGGGCCCCGACCGCACATGCTCAAACATACTGAGCAATATGCCCAATTGGTAGGTCAATTCATGCAGCGTCACGCCATCAAGCCGGGGGTAACAGGGTTGGCGCAGGTAAAAGGATTTCGCGGTGAAATCAACCAGTACGATGACATTGCCAACCGGGTAAAGTACGATCGCTTCTATGTAGAGAACTGGTCGCTGGCACTCGACATAAAAATTGTGCTGCTTACCGTGGTGACGGTTTTTCGCAGACAATAGCCCAATAGTTTACATTGGGTCAACCATATGTGTTTTTTGGTTTAGTCAGATTTTTTATTTTTGACGGCCCCCGTGGCGTGAACCTCACATACTTGAACCATGAAATACACCAACCTGTTTATTGCTTTGATTGTTCTGGCAGGTCTCGGCAGTTCCTGTAAAATCGAAAAGCGCATTCATCGCCCCGGATACCATGTTGAATGGCATAAAAAGCCCAAAAGTGTTCAGAAGCCCGTTTTAGAGGAGAAGCTAACTGAAAAGGCGGAATTGACTGAAGTTCAGGGAATGGAGAAACCCTCTGCACATTACGATGAAAGTCTAACCACCGGAGTGACCGGATTTGATGCTTCAGCAGAAGTACCACCCAGCTTATCGCCAATGCGCTCTGAAGCCGAAGCCCTGGTTCGCTCGGTTTTTCAGCCCCGCCCATTGGCCTGTGAAACCATTTTACTGGTTGACGGTAGTCGGATTTCTGCCAAAATACTGGAGATCAATGATAATGAAATCAGATACAAGCGATGTGATTACCAGGACGGGCCAACCATTACAATTTCGGTAAACAAAGTAGATAGAGTGATATACCCCAACGGCGTAGAGGATTTATTTATGGGATCCTCAGGTCATTACCGTCCGGCACGAGGTGCTCCCAGAACAGGTGGCGTTGAGGCGCTGGGTATCGTTTCGATGAGTTTGGCCATTGTGGGAATATTTTTCGCCGGAATTATACTTGGCCTCGCGGCTGTTATTCTGAGTGCTATCAGCTTAGGCAAGTTTGCGCGGGAACCCGAACGAACCGGAAGAGGCTTTGCCATTGCAGGAATGATTATCGGATTCCTGGCCATTGTGGGTGCCATCATGGTGATTGCAACGATGTAACTGTGACACGCTTAAGCACATACATCCTGCTTTTTATGGCGATATCAGTTTTGGTATCGTGCAAAATCGAAAAACGCCTGCACCGGCCGGGTTACCACGTGGAATGGCACAAGAAACCCAAGTCCATTCATGTGCCCCGGGAGAAAGATTACGATTACCAATATTCCGACATTACAGTCACAGCCACTGCCGATTATAATGTTCCTTCAGATCTTTCACAGCCGCAATTTCTAGCGGGGACGCAGGTGAAGGTTGGCGAAGAACAACGGCTTCCCGTGTTGGTATCCTCCATAAACGCTCCGCACCGGCTCAACAAGGATTCGATTCGTTGTGACACCATCATTTACATCAACGATGAAAGTGCCGTGGTAAAAGTTGTTGAAATTACCCAGCGAGAACTGCGTTACGAGCCCTGCGGAGAGAATGTTGTACCAGAAACAAAGTCTATTCAACTCAAATATGTTTCTAAGGTGGTATATGCCAACGGTCAGGAAGAGAACTTTTTGATGATTGATGAGAAGGTAAAAAGACAGCCGTCTCAGAGAGAGGGACTGGAAATCTTCGGATTGATTTCCGTCATTCTGAATGTGGTTGGATTGGGACTGCTGGTTTTCCCATTCGGAATGTATATAACCACCCCGATAGGGCTTGTTGCACTCATCCACGCCGTTGTGAGTCTTAATATGTTCCGAAAGCATTCGGACATAACCGGAAAAGGGTTTGCCATTGCAGGTTTGATTATCGGAATACTCATGATAGCGCTGGGTATTTATTTTCTTCAAGCCTTCATTTTGTGATGTTCAGAAGCTGTTACATATTGCTCATCATGCTCATCGTGGCGCATTTGTTTGGTTCCTGCAAAATCGAAAAGCGCCTGCACCGGAAATGACGACGTAATAGTATCCCTATTCCGGCCTTTGATTTCTCAAAGTGTTAGTGAACAGGATGTTGCATCGCAATACCACCTGCGCGACCCGGATGCCAGCCGGGGAATATGTGAGCATTGTACTTTCGCCATGGAATGAGAGGGAATACGGAGTGATTTTCTGAATGGACAGATATACCCCAGCCTTTAGTTTTGGTGTTGCTATTGATCCTATTTTTAACTTAGCAGCATGAAAAGCAATTGGTTTTTGGTTGGAGTGGTTTGTGTGCTCGCCTTTTCGTTGTCAGGGTGTAAGGTAGAGAAGCGGCTTCACAGGCCCGGATACCATGTTGATTGGCACAAAAAAGCCAGGTCTAAAAGTATTGCTGAGCGGCCTGTTCAGAAGGAACTTGCGGAAGTTCAATCACATCCTCAAAAGAAACAAACCCTTGCTCCAGAGCAGGATATCAACAGGCAAGCCCAAGTTGATGACGGGTTGAAAGCCTCTGTTGAAGGAGAAATCAATGAAATAGACCTGTCTCCGGTGCAGAAGATGCTGGCTGCGCAAAAGCCTTGTGCGTCCATTGTGCTGAACGACGGTTTTATCATCCGGGCGGTTGTAGAGGAAATCAACCAGGTAGAAATCAAGTACAGAAATTGTGATAATCAGGATGGCCCCGTCATCTTCATCGACCGGAGGGAAGTAGATCACATTCTTTTCCCCAACGGAGAAGTAGAGATGATTTCCGGACGCAGGGATCCTTACGTGGGCAGCCGGGGAGGGGGTAGTTCGTCAGGTGCAAGAACCGACGGATTGGGTATTACTTCCATGATCATGGGGATTGCGGGAATTTATGCACCGTTCTTTATTTTTAGCATCATGGCCTTGATATTTAGCGCTGTGAGCCTTGGCCGTATTAACTCCAACCCCGATCGTTTCAAAGGGCGCGGATTCGGAACAGCCGGCTTGATTACTGGCATCATCGGTTTGGTTATTTCTATAATCTTCCTTTTGCTCGTGGTCACTTTTGGGTTTTGAGCAGGGTTTTTCGCATATCGCTGAATGTTTTGCTATTGGTCACCTTCGGTATAAGCTATTGTTCCTGTAAAATCGAAAAACGACTTCACCGCCCGGGCTATCACGTACAGTGGAACAACGCAAAGCCTTCAGTAAAGGCGCAGCGACAAATACCTGAACACGCATACATGCCTCCCCGGAGAATGCCTGTTGCCAGTCAGGAAAATGTAGGCTCGTTGGCGCACAATGACATGGTCGGCTTGTTGTCGTATGAAGAAACAAGTGAATCTGAACAAGCCAGATGCGATACGCTCTTCTTGTTGGATGGCAATCGGTTTGTGCTTGTTCGGCTCATCGAAATCTCGGACGATGCTTTGACCTACCGACCGTGTGAAGCCATTTTTGGAGCGGAGGAAATCGTAAAAACTAAGCATTTGAGTAGGTTGGTGATGCGCAACGGTGAAACATTGACTTTTGACGGCCCTGTGCTGGATGGTAAAAACTGTGTAACGCTGTTGTTCAAGGATGGCAGGAGGGAGGAGGTTTTGATTGCAGGCCGTGAAGACAACTTACTGTATTACAAGCCTTGCAACGTGGAGGGTGAAGTGAGAATGGTCTATCTGCGCGACCTCACGCAAATTCGCGATCAATGGGGCCGCACCGAAAAGATAGAAGAAGAGGCCGTTTCGGCCACCAAAGACACACGCGTGGTTGAAACCACCAGTATGGTAGCATTGGGCACCTCTGTTATATCTGTTCTACCATTTTTGATATTACTGAGCTTGGTTAATGTTGGGGCTTCGACGCTTTTTCTGCAAATATTGTCGGTGCTTGGGGTAGGAATATCCTTGTTCTCAGTCATTGCCGGCATTATTGCCGTTACGCGAACCGGCAAAAATCCAACAGTTTACAAGGGGTTGGCCATCGGGGCTATCGCCATAGCTATTGGCCTGCTCACCGGATTAGTGAATGTAGGAATGGTATTGGGAGCCTTTTCCTGAGCGTGTTTGGCGGTCTTATACTTCGCGGATGCGATAAATCAGCCAGGCAATCACCACAAATCCCAGTCCGGTAAGAACAGGGGGTATCATTCCGTTCAAAATACCCATCACTACCATGGCGAGGGCGATAATCAGCAATATAATCAGCAGTGAGTTTTTCATGTGTCGCGGTTGCTTTCGCGCAAAATAGCATTTGTTGAGCACATAATTGTAACGGTATCGGTTTATTTCCTTCTGCGGTTGGTGTCGTGATAAAGGGTTTCTGAGCTGTACTGAAGTCATTCCGGGTATTCGGCGGCACCCGCTCTGAGCGCCTAACACCAATTGATTGCTACCTTCTTTCAAGGAACTTCTCGATGCGCCGCGCCTGCAGGAAATGGTGTTTGGCGTGAAATTCGGCACCCTGGAACCACTCCCATGCATTGAGCATATCCAGCAAGGGGTGCTTTGATCGGATGTTCAAATCGGCCTTGGGCAATTGTGCATACAATTCATCCATTTGTTTCACCATCTTGTCAAAATCGCTGATGAGTTGGTTTTTACTCTCAGGTTGGGGTGGTTCAAACGCATGGGATTCGGGCATTTTGATTTTTACCGGCGGAATAGACCTGAAGAAAAAGATTACCCGCCCCATAAAATTCTTTGAGCCGCCCCATTGAGTGGTACCTTCCTCTTTGTTGAGGCACTGCCACGCGTGCTTCATGTAAAAGACTTCATGCACTTTAATCACATGGTAGCAGACCTGCCCGAGCGACCAGCTTGTATCATTTGGCTTCCGCGAGAGTTCCTCAAGTTTGTACTTCATAACCAGCTCTTTCCATTTCGCAACATGTGCTTTAAAGGCAGTCAATGTTTTTTCACTGTTCATCTGAAACTGTTTTTTTCACGCCAATACAGCCAGGTAAGCAGACTAAACTGCAAAGACGCTCATTTTCGGTACCGCCTAAAATACAAAAAATCAGCAAAATGGTATGTTTGGAGCAGGAGAGGAGGCATGGCAGGCCTGCCGTGCCGCAGGCAGGCGGTAAAAATGCTCAACCGCAAGGTACGCAATAGGAGGCCTGCCAGCGGCAGGCTGGCGCAACGAGCGCAAAGAAATTGAATATCAATGTTAAACCCAAATTATGCAATAGGAGGAGCGATTAGCTCCGAACTACCTGCCCGCCGGCAGGCGGGCCTGCGCGCCATCCATTTCGTAATGGAAGGCAGGCGGGCCTGCCCGCCATCCATTTCGTAATGGAAGGCAGGCGGGCCTGCCCGCCGGCAGGCGGGGAGAATCACTTTTTCAGTGCGGCGAAGCAAACTGTAAAAGATTGATTCTCTTTATCGAATATGCAAGAAGCGGAGCTTATTGCATATTTGGGGGTAAGGTGAAGTTCCTAAAAAACGTTGATACCATCCTGATACCTCTCAAGAGGTAAAGCCACCTGGAAGTTTCTCCATTGGCAGCTTACAGTAGCCCGGTTGCTTCTTTGGAATAGAAGAAACCGGTAATCGTTAGTCCTATGAACCAAAGACGGTTCCCGGCTGCCGAGATAAGGTTGTTCAAGCAATACGAACGGAGCATTCAAAAGTTCTTCTGCCAGCTCATTGGCTCTGCTCAAGGAATAATATTGAAACTAGTAATCAAGCAGCTCAAAGTAAGCTGCTTTCTCATTATCGGTGATTTTCAGGCTGAACGCCTTTTCTCCTGTAGCCATAACTTAATATCATCGCTAAAGCGATGGTAGTCTTCTACATTACCTGATCGGATATCATCTTCGGACAATTGCGCACGGAGATCGAGTTCCAAATTCCTCAAGGTCTCTTCGACTACCCGCAATTCGGACTCATCGTGAATGTTCATGCAGCGCTGAATCAACAGTAGTTTTCTCTCTTCAATTCCCATTGTTCGCAAGTTAGTATCCAAAGATAATTTATTTTGGTGGAACCTAATATTACTCCATTGCCAAAACCTCATCCTGTGTTTTACTTTATCGTAGCCCGATCAGATTATTGGACCCCCACCTTTTCGTACCTTTCCGAAAAGCACAAAACCTATGGCCTCATTAAAAGAAATCCGGCACCAGTTGTACATCGAGCTGGTGAAACTGCAGCGCGAGGTAATTCGCGCGGATAAAAAACTGCTGATTATCCTTGAAGGGCGCGATGCCGCGGGTAAGGATGGTTCCATCAAAACGCTTACCCGGCACATGAGCCCGCGCGAAACGCGGGTAGTAGCCCTGAGCAAGCCTTCAGACAGACAGCTGCGCGAGTGGTTTTTTCAGCGCTATACCCCGTATCTGCCTGCTTCTGGGGAGATTGTGATCTTTAACAGGAGCTGGTACAACCGGGCGGGTGTAGAGCGTGTAATGGGCTTTTGTACTGATGAGGAGTACCAGACGTTTTTTCCGGATGTATGCCATTTTGAAGAAATGCTGGTGGACGCCGGTTTTACGTTGTTGAAGTACTACCTGGATATCAGCAAAGATGAACAGGCCCAGCGTTTGGAAGACCGACGCAACAATCCGTTAAAACAATGGAAAATCAGTCCGATTGACGAGCA
>REDV01000132.1 GCA_007695365.1 Cryomorphaceae bacterium
ATATAGGGCTTGATGGCATCAGTTCCCAGTGGTTCGAGGTCTTTTAGCCATTTGTCAGACATTCTGCTTTCGTAGCTGATTCGCTCTTCGTGCTCTGCTTGTTTTCTTATTGCTGTGCGGAGCTCCGGGTTGGTAACCACACAAAAAGTCCAGGGTTGTTTGTGGGCTCCGGATGGTGCAGTGGACGCTGTTTGAATGATGCGGTCAATAACGGCCCGGTCTATTGCTCGTGTTGAAAAAGCACGGACGCTTCGGCGACGATTCATCAGCTCAAAGAAAGCATCGGCTCTTTGATGCATTTCTGCAGGGCTGAACTCCCTGTGGTCAAGAGAGATAAATGCTTCGTTGGTCATCGTAACCTGCTCATAATTTGAGGTGAATGTACATAAATCCCGGCGTATACCACCATCGATTGGTATTTTACGGTCAGTCTGCCTGGCGGTACTCGCAAAATCTGTAGCCCCGATGATCCTGCGGATCTCCCATCCTTTGCAGGTAGTAGCCGTGCTGCAGAACCTGCTCAGGAAAATCTTCCATCCAATGATTTGCAATAAGATAGATAGCCTCTCCCTGAAACGCGCTGTGCAGAAATTCACGGTGACGAACATAGTCATCATCGTGCGGAACGTACTGCACACCATGCGGAAAAAAAGCCCCGAGCAGATACACATTCCAATAGTCGCCAATATAGGTGGCACCTTGCTCAATGGGGAAATTTCGCGCGTCGTGTGCCGATAAACGATCGTCAAACACTGGTGGCGGACCAAGGATCAGAATCGCGCTTCTCAGGCTAAAAATCAAACACATCAACCCTATGAGCGCACTTGCAGCGAAACGAAAAGCAGCCACCCTCAACCCCTCTGTCAGTCGAAGCAAGTACAATGGGCCCAGAAAGTACAAAGGCGAAAAGAAGCGCTCGGAATACGGAACGCTTGCCGGCCAGTTTGCCATCAACACAGTACCCAAATATCCCCCGAAAAGGGCAAAAAGCAACAATACCTCGCGCAACTCACCACCCGATAAACGACGCCATAGCAACAGGCTAAGAGGCACTGACAACAGAAGCAACAGCGCCATTGCCTGCGCCCAGCCATAGGGAGTTGCCCACACAACAGACTCCGCCCATTGGTCTGCAAACTCATTCCACAACTGCTGGGCAAAACCCAATGCCTCAATAGGGGTGTTAAGGGGTTTAGCCCCGTATATCGGAATCCGGGTTGAATTCTTCTTGGCTGCCAGAATGAGCAAAACCACCGGAACCGAGGCCGCCAATGCTATACCGAGATGCTTCAGGAGTGCCGGCACAAATGGTTTTTTCTTGTCTATGCGAAGTTTGGCTGATAGCCACCACAACATCAAAGGGATGGCAAGCAATCCCGCCTCGCTCACATACACCGCAAGGCCAAGCACGAAAAAAGAGGCGGCAGTGCGCCAAAGACAACCATTTGCCCTGCGTTGCAACAAGAAAGCCACCCCCCAAAGCAACAACATCAGCGCATAAGGCTGCCCGATGGCCACCAGCGGGTCGAACACCAAAGGAGGAAACCACAAACTCAACGCCAGCAGAAGGCGGTGGTGTTTGTGCTGTAACCACCTGCTCCAGCAATACCACGCCCCAAAAAGCACAAGCATTTGAACAAGTGTGATGGCGTATAGCGGGTGGACCACTTGAGCCAACGGCCATGTAAGCCCCGGCAACAAACTTCCCAGGCGATCCTGCCCCCAATAATACAGGCTGTGTGATACATCGAACTGTTTGGCCATCATCACATGGATGGCGTGATCGGCTGTGAGCATCGGGTAAAACGCAGCCCCATACAACCCGGCCGACAGCGCAAACAGCACGGTAAGCACATAGGGGTAAATGCGATGCAACAAATGGTTGGCCCTCATGATGCGGGTAAAGATACAATCCGCGGTGCAAGGGTCTCATCACAACGTTAAACTCCGGCCACACAGAAAATACCCTACCTTTGCGGCCCGTGAAAAAAGCCCCTCAATCCCTTGCCATTCTGGCTTCGGGCACCGGAACCAACGCCGATGCCATTTGCAGCCACTTCGCCGGCAACCCGCTTGGCAAGGTAGTGCTCATTGTAACAAACAACCCTGAGGCCGGCGTGCTAAACGTTGCGCGTCAGCATGGAGTTTCCTCTGCTGTTGTGCCCAACTGCGACATCTCGACGCAATTGGCTTCCATGCTGCTGAAACACCGGGTTGACTGGGTGATCCTGGCAGGTTTTCTTCGAAAAATTCCTGAAAATGTGTTGGCCGCGTTCCCCGATCGCATTGTGAATATTCACCCTGCTTTGCTGCCTGACTTCGGCGGAAAAGGAATGTACGGCAGCCATGTGCACAAGGCCGTTATCGAAGCGGGAAAGAGGGAGAGTGGTATCACTATTCACCGCGTCAATGCTCAATACGACGAAGGAGCAATTCTCTTTCAGGCACGTTGTCCGGTACAGGCCGGTGATACGCCACAAAGCCTTGCAGCCCGCATCCACATCCTCGAACACCAACATTACCCTCAGGTTATTGAGGAACTTCTCAACTCCCACCTAAGCCCAAATGGAACACTTTGATTTTTTACAAGCCCTCACAGCCACGCTGGTGCTGTTTGCGGTGATCGACATCCTGGGATCCATCCCCATCATTCTTGATATCAAGAAGAAATCCGGTGACATTAGCTCTGAAAGAGCCACTTTTGTGTCGCTCCTGATTATGCTGGTGTTTCTGTTTGTGGGAGAAAAACTCATCAAACTTATCGGTATTGACATCTATTCATTCGCGGTGGCAGGATCGTTTGTGATTTTCTTTCTGGCCCTGGAGCTCATTTTGGGCGTGGAAATTTTCAAACACGAACAAGCCCCGCGTAAGGTAGCAAGTGTGGTACCGCTGGCGTTTCCCATTATTGCCGGAGCCGGCTCTATGACGACCCTCGTGTCGTTGCGCGCCGAATTCGATACCATCAACATTGTGATAGCCATTCTTGTCAATATGGTGTTTGTGTACATGGTGCTGAAACTAACCAACAAAGTAGAACGCTTGCTGGGCGAGGTGGGTCTGGCCATTGTGAAGAAGGTATTTGGGGTGATTCTGCTGGCTATCGCTGTGAAACTGTTTTCGAGCAACGCCAAGCAATTGTTCAGCTGATGGCCATTGAAATCTATACCGACGGCTCATCGCTGGGTAATCCCGGACCCGGTGGTTACGGCCTCATTTTGCGCTCGGGCAAGCACTACAAAGAGGTGTCGGCGGGGTTTCGGCGTACCACCAACAACCGAATGGAATTGCTAAGCGTGATTGTTGGGCTCGAAATGCTGAAATTGCCCAATCAGCAGGTTACGGTGTACAGCGACAGCAGGTATGTTGTGGATGCCGTTGAGAAAGGCTGGGTGTTTAACTGGGAACGAACGGGTTTCAAGAAGAAAAAGAATCAGGACCTTTGGGAGCGCTTTTTGCGCATCTATCGGCAACATCGTGTTAACTTTGTGTGGGTAAAAGGGCATGCAGGACACCCCATGAATGAACGCTGTGATCACCTTGCAGTGAAAGCTGCCCAAGGACGCAACCTGCCGCCCGACCAAGGATTTGAAGCAATAGAACAACAAGGCAATACCTTGTTTTAAAGCACGGAAGATGTACAAAGCAAAACTCAACAATCGCGAATTATCGCTAGAACTACCCGAAGACGGCCTTGCTGTGATGGACGGGAAAAAGGTGTGCTACGACCTGAAGGCCATCGGCAATAACGAATGGCACCTGATAGCAGGTACACGCTCTTACGAGGTTCGACTCGTAGGCAAAGATGAGGAGACCAAAAGTGTTACCCTTTTGGTTAACAACCGCACCTATACTGTTGCTCTGCGCGATGAATTTGATGAATTGCTCGAAAAAATGGGCATGTCAGCAGCCGCGGGTGCTAAAATGAATGAGCTGAAAGCACCCATGCCCGGTTTGGTGGTGTCTGTTGCCGTGAAGCCCGGCGATGAAGTGAAGAAAGGCGACCCCGTGCTTATTCTCGAGGCTATGAAAATGGAGAATGTGATTAAAGCTGCCGGCGATGCCACGGTGCAATCCATTCACATTGAAAAAGGCCAGACTGTTGAGAAAAACCAGTTGCTGGTAAGCTTCGGGTAGTGCGCTTTTAGGCAAAGAACTATCTTTGAGGCAACCGCGCACAGCATGCAGCCCCTATCTGTTGTAATCATTACCCTTAACGAAGCCGAGCGCATTGATCGATGCATCCGTTCGGTACAGGGGCTTTCTGATGATATTTTGGTCGTAGATTCAGGTAGCACGGATGATACCGTTGCCCTCGCAGAAAAAGCCGGAGCCCGGGTGGTGCATCAAAACTGGTTGGGTTTTGGCGCCCAGAAGAAATTTGCGACATCGCAGTCACGTCACGACTGGGTACTGGCCCTGGATGCCGACGAATGGCTGAGTGATGCTTTGAAGCAATCCATTGCCGATGTGCTTCAAAATCCCGAGGCTGATGCCTATGAAATGCCCCGCAGAAACCTGTTTCTTGGTCGCTGGTTGAGGCATGGTGAGGGCTATCCGGATTACAGCCTCCGCCTCTACAATCGCAATAAGGCAAACTGGCGCGAAGACCGTGTACACGAGGCCGTTCATTGTTCTGGAAAGGTGGGCCGCCTCAAGGGTGACCTGATGCATCAATCTGCCGATACGCTTCAGCAATACCTTCACAAACACAACCGCTACACCAGCCTTCAGGCGGAGCAGCTTTTTGCAAATGGTGAAAGATTTAGCCTGTTCAAACTCCTGTTCAGCCCGTGGGTGCGCTTTGTGAAATTTTACTTTTTGAGACTGGGGTTTTTAGATGGAACAGCGGGGCTTATACACATTGCCGCCGGCTGCTGGACCGTGTTTGCAAAGCATTCCAAACTACTGGAGCTTCAGCAGCGCGATACGGCCAAAAAGGGCTAAAGTGAATCGCGGAAGGGTTCGTTAAAGTGAAACGGGCGTTTTTCGTCTTCCTTCACCCTAAACACAAAAAACAGGCAGTAGAAAAACGCAAAAAAGGTTGCTCCAACCTGTGTTTCCAGCGTGTCTTCGGCCAGAAAAGTAAGCGCCGCAATCACCGCAAAGGCCGTGGCAAGCAGGTCGGCTCTGCGAAAAGCAATGACAACACTATTCACTACAAGAAAGAGAAACAATGCAGCTCCCGGCAAGCCAAAGGCAATGAGCAGGGTGAGGTATTGATTGTGCGGCCGTCGCCGGTGGTCGGCATCCAGCTTGGCCTCGTCCAGTTCGTACTGTTGCAGCATGGCATGGTTTACGTCTCCGGTGCCAACACCCAACAGCCCATACTTTTTAGCCACACGCCAGCCCGTTTGAACAAATGCTATGCGCTGAGCAATGGTGCTTCCTTGCGGAGAGGCGCCGTTTCGGTAGGCGTTGATTTCAAAAAAAGTGCTTTCAAGACGGCGAGCAATGGGGTTGGCTGGTTGCGATGCAGAGGTGTATCCCAGCTGCACGCGGTCAATATCTGCTGGTTGTAGCTCGGCCATCCCCAGTGAGTCCTTGCGCAATCCCAGCGAAGCCATATAACGGATAAGGGTAAACCTCAGTTCTTGTCCGCGGGCGTCGTTTCCGAAAAAGTCCTTGTCGCTACGCGCCCCCCATGCCCGCTCCAACTCGGGCATGGCTATGTACCGGTAAATGTAGTGGCCGTTTTCTATTTCAGAATTCTCCGGCACGTGCCAATAGGCCGTTCCAAACGCCGACTCGCGGGCAAATGGCTCCTTGTTATCAGGGTGGTCGTTGGGGGTTAGGTAGGCATTGAACATGGAAGAAAAAACAACGAAGCCCACTACGAGAGTGAGCACAGGCAGAGCCAGCAACGCCCTCCTGGTGAGACCCTCAGCACGGTGATAACCGAAAACCAAACCCCAGGTGAGCAGAGCAACCACAAACATCAGCATCCCGGTGAGCGATTGCAGAAACACCAGAAAACCAAGGAGCCAAAGTAAAATGACTATTGCGGCCCATTTGCGGAAGCGTTGATTCATGGCTTCGTACAGCACAAACAGCATGGCCATCACAGCCAAAATGGAAAATCGCACCGAAGAATTGAAAAACACCACACGGCGAAAATCATCCGTATCCGGGTTGAATACCGTGAAATAGTGAGCCCAGGCCATGACGCTTCCAAGAAGCACGGCCGCAACAAACACCCACAAAATCCTGCGCAAGCGCTGTACAGACATGATCGGCTCTGTGGCCAGCACCACCGGTAGCAAAAGCAGGGGTAATTTAATCCGGATATCGTGGAGCCCGTAACCCACATCAGACGAAGGAATGAGCCACAAGGCATGCACAAAGAAGAGTGCCAGTAAAAGCAGCGCCATTCGGTTTGGCCAAAGAGCGCGGAGCCTTTCTATGTATCGGAATTCAAGCAGCCAGTTCACCGCCATCAGCAAGCCGGCCATGCTCAAAATAAACTTGCTGACGGCGATGCCGGTGACCATCATCACGATGCTGGCAAAGAACACCGACCTGTGCAAGGTATGCCGATCGGCTTTCATCAGGTAGCGCTTACCTCCCGATTATTTGCGGGTATATGCCGCGCTGAGTATTTGTTTGTAGGTGCCATTTTTCAGCACAGTTCGGGCTTCATCCACAGCAGGGTCTTTGGCAAGCGCAGCCTTAATGCGTCCGGTTTGGTAGTGGTAGCGCGATACAATTTCGTCTTCGAGCACCAACTGTATGTCTCTGCGGAAATTGTACAAATCATTGCGGCCATAAGGCTTGATGCGCTCTCGCAGCTTTTCAAACTCATGGGTAGCCGGGTCGTAGTAACCTTCCTCACGGGCCGTGGTGAGCAAGCGCTCAAAGGCCTTTTCAGTACTGGTGGTGTAGCTCACATCAAAGCTGATGACAAAGTCTGCAAAGTGGTCATACTGCTCGTCAGTTAGTCCAAACTTTTCGGGTGGACCGATGTCTTCATTCTCAAGCGAGAATTTGTTCGCATATTTGAAGAAGAGGTTCTTTTCGAGCAAAGCCATGAGGATTTTGTGCATCTTCTCTGACTCTATGAGAATATCCGGCTCAATACCACGCCCGTCAATTACTTCGCGGCCACCCACGGTTTCGAAGCGATGAAGAAGTGAGTCGGGAATTTCTTTCACTCCTCCTTCAATGTCTTTATGCGCATAGTCAATTCGCTGAATACAACGGCCGCTGGGGATGTAATACTTGGCAACGGTGAGCTTGAGCTTGGAGTTGTAGAAAAGATCACGGGTTTGCTGCACCAAACCTTTTCCGAAGGTGTTGCGCCCTATCACAACAGCCCTGTCGTAATCCTGCAGTGCTCCCGACACAATTTCTGACGCCGAGGCTGAGCCTTCATCCACAAGAATAACCAGCGGAATTTCGGTGTCGAGCGGCTCATTGATGGCTTTGTAGGTTTTGTCCCAGTCTGTGATTTTGCCCCGCGTACTAACCACTTCAAGGCCCTTGGGGATAAACATATTGGTGATATTCACGGCTTCTACCAGCAAGCCCCCGCCATTACCTCGCAGGTCGAGCACAAGTTTTTCCATTCCCTCATTGTTCTTGAGATCCTGGAAGGCCTCGCGCACGCTTTTTCCGGCGGTACGCGTAAAGCTGTTTAGCTTGATGTAGCCGGTGCCTTCATCAATTATACCGTAGAATGGGACATCGGGTATTTTAATCTCCTCGCGTTTAACTTCAACCATGCGGGGCTTGTCATCGCCATAGCTCTGCACCTTGATTTTCACAACTGATCCCGCCGAACCTTTGAGCAATTTGCTTACCTGTTCCTGGTCTTTATCGGCGATGGTAACTCCGTCCACTTCAATCACCTTATCGCCGGCCTTCAATCCACTTTTGTGGGCAGGAAATCCTTCATAAGGTTCTGAAATGTATACGTCTCCATCAACTGTTCGAATCAAAGACCCTATACCTCCGTACTGCCCGGTGGTCATGAAGCGGTAGTCTTCCATGTCGGCTTCAGGAATAAAATTGGTGTAGGGGTCGAGCGACTCGAGCATGGCGTCAATGCCCGTTTTCATCAGTTCACCTGGGTTGGTTTCATCTACGTAGTAAATGTTCAGCTCACGGTAAAGGGTGGTGAAAATCTCGAGGTTTTTGGAGATTTCAAAGTAATTGTCTGTTAGCTTGACGGTTGTAAAACCGGCGCCGGTAATCAGCACTGCGGCAAGGGCGGCTATGAGCCATTTATTTCTTGTCTTCATCTGTTTCATGCTTGTTCACAACTTCCTCGCAAAAACGTGCCAGTATGGAGGATATTTTTTCGTTTACGATTTTTTGGCTCACATCTGCGCTTCCCACAAAGATAAGCAACACATGCCAGTGTTGGTTCGCAGACTGGAGCAAATCATAAAGTTCGTGCTTCCGGATGCGGTAGGCTTCACGTACATGGCGTTTAATTCTGTTTCGGTTCACCGCTCGTTTTACCTTTCTTTTGGGCACGCTGATGGCGAGCCTTACAGGCGAGCTTTCTTCTTGATCAGCTGGCTTGTATCGCGCAATAAAGGGGTAACATTTTACAACTCTCCCATGGCGGTAAACCTCTTCTAAGGCCTTTTTGCCGTTGAGTCGTTCGCTTTTTCGGAAAGTATTGCGCATTATGGGTCAAAAATAGCGGAATGACCTCAGGCGCAGAGCCAATGCCGGGTTATTTTTCTTTCTTGATGTACTGCTCAATGGCCATGGTCATGGACGGCGTGCCGGGAGCAGGTGCGTGCAGGTCCAAACGCAGTCCGGCATCCTTAACCGCCTGAGAGGTGGTAGGTCCAAAGGCGGCAATGCGTGTTCCGTTTTGGCGGAAATCGGGAAAGTTCTCGAGCAGAGATTTAATTCCACTCGGGCTAAAAAACACGAGCATGTCGTAGTTTACCTCTTTTAGGTCGCTGAGGTCACTTGCCACCGTGCGGTAGAAAATGCCCTTGCTGTAACGGATATTTGCCGCGTTGAGCATGGTAATCATGTCCTGCTTGTGAATATCGGAAACAGGCAACAGAAACTTTTCGTTTTTGTGCTTTTTGATGACGTCCATCAAATCTGCAAAAGTCTGACTTCCAAAGAAAATCTTTCGTTTTCGGTAGGTTACGTACTTTTGAAGGTAGTAAGCCGTAGCCTCCGAAATACAGAAATATTTCAATGAATCCGGCACCGTAATTCGCATTTCGGTACACATACGGAAAAAGTGATCAACCGCATTTCTGCTGGTTAAAATCACCGCTGTATGCTCCAAAATGCTGATTTTTTGCTTGCGGAAATCTTTAGCCGGCACTGCTTCTACGTGGATGAAGGGCCTGAAATCGATTTTAAGCTTGTACTTGCTAGCAAGATCGAAGTACGGTGATTTTTCGGTGCTAGGCTCTGGCTGTGATACGAGTATCGTTTTTACTTTCAACTTCCCTGCCTTTTTTGCGTGATTCAGACTATGCCTCGAAACTTCCTGAAAGCACCCATCTGGCCAATACCATGAGGGGTAAAATTTCGAGTGCGCAAAGGTACAAAATAATGTACACGCCCGGCACCCTTTGGTTGAAAGCCAGCATAATTCCCTGCCCCACCCGCACCAGCCAGCCAAGGGCAAAAATCCCAAGCGCTGAGTAAAGCACGCCCTGAAGCACACCCTCCGAACTTACAAGGGCAATCAACAGCAAAGGAATCCAAGCAATTCCAAGCAAGGCATTTACCACAAAAGTATAGTTGAGGTATTCCCAAAGAATGGTTTGAATCAGGAACAGAACCTGAATGGTTTTCACCACCACAATCTTACCCGCATATACCAGTGTTACCAGCCCAAAAAACACCGGGAACAAAGCCGGGCCCAGTAATTCGGTTACGGCCCAGCCAAAATGATGTGCGGCCAGATATAAAAGTAGTGCCGATGTAGCAGAAAACGACAAAAACAAAATCAAGGCAGTGTGATGGGTGAGCACCATCTCCTCGCGCATCAATTGCAGCAAAATACGCACCCGCAACAGTGCCTGCACCAGGCGATGAAGCCGCCGCGGGTATGCGTAGCGGATAAAGGCCAGGCCAACCAACACAACGAGCAGCAAGGCCAACATCCAGTCTTCCTGCAAAAAAGGTTGTATTCTGTCCAAACCATCCATAAATGCGGCTAAAGTCGGTAATTCTGAGCTAAACAAACATATGCCCCCATTTGTATTTTGACCTGAACACACTCCTTAAATGGCTACCTTTGCGCCGCAATAAAAACCCGTTATGAGAACTGATCAATTCCAGTCGCACGACTATTATTTAATGGATGAGCTGCTCACTGAAGAGCACAAACTGGTGCGCGATACAGCCCGCGCCTGGGTAAAGCGCGAAGTTTCGCCGATTATTGAAGACTACTACGAACAAGGCAAATTTCCAAAGCAACTCATTCCCGGCTTGGGTGAAATTGGTGCTTTTGGGCCCTATATCCCCGAAGAATACGGTGGAGCCGGCATGGATCAAATTGCGTACGGACTTATCATGCAGGAGCTGGAGCGCTGCGATAGCGGATTACGCTCAACTGCATCGGTGCAAAGCTCTTTGGTAATGTACCCGATTTATAAATTCGGAAGCGAAGAACAGCGCAAAAAATACCTGCCCAAACTTGCATCGGGCGAAATGATTGGTTGTTTCGGCCTTACCGAGCCCGATCACGGCTCCAATCCCGGTGGCATGCTCTCCAACTTTAAAGACATGGGCGACCACTACCTGCTCAACGGAAGCAAAATGTGGATTTCCAACTCACCCTTTGCCGACATCGCAGTGGTTTGGGCCAAAAATGAGGAGGGACGAATTCATGGGTTGATTGTAGAGCGCGGCATGGAAGGTTTTACCACGCCTGTAATCAAAGGAAAATGGAGCTTGCGAGCTTCAGATACCGGCGAGCTTGTGTTCGACAATGTGAAAGTACCGAAAGAAAACCTCCTTCCGGGAAAATCCGGGCTGGGTGCGCCGCTGATGTGCCTCGACAGCGCCCGATACGGCATTGCCTGGGGTGCCATCGGTGCCGCGCTTGATTGCTACGACTCTGCCCTGCGCTACTCAAAAGAGCGTCAGCAATTCGGAAAACCCATTGGTGCGTTTCAGCTTCAGCAGAAAAAACTGGCCGAAATGATTACCGAAATCACCAAGGCGCAACTGCTTACCTTCCGCCTCGGCCAACTCCGTGAGGAAGGACGCGCCACCACCGCTCAAATCTCCATGGCCAAGCGAAACAATGTGAACATGGCGATTGAAATTGCCCGCGAAGCACGACAAATTCACGGCGGGATGGGAATTACCAACGAGTATCCTATTATGCGCCACATGATGAACCTGGAAAGTGTGATCACCTACGAGGGTACGCACGACATTCATTTGTTGATTACGGGGCACGACATTACCGGAGAGGCCGCTTTCAAGTAGGGTTTAATCCAAGCCGAGAATGGTGTCGGCCAGTGCCTCTTCAGTGGTTTCCCACGCCACCGCACAGGAGTAGCCCCTGCTCTCAATTTCGCGCGCTGTGGCTCTGCCAATAGCCACGCATTGCGTATTTACTCCGATATCCGCTGAGGCAAAAAATGCACGCACATTACTCGGAGACGTGAACGCGATGATATCAAAAGATTCTTTTACCAAAGCGGGAGCCTCTTCGGTCCGGTAGGCATGGATCTCGGTGAAATGTTCGGGCTTTAAGGCGCGCTGCACTGTGCGCATTCCGTTGGAGGCGCACACAACCAGCGCGTGTCCGTTGCCCAGTTCCTCGCGAAACACCTCCGCTACATCAGACGTGTTTCCCAGGCCCACAAAATCGGCTTCGATACCGAGGTCTGCCAGTCGCTGCATGGTTCCCTTTCCTATCACTGCCACACGCACATCGCCGGGTTTAGATGAAAGGTAGGAGAAGTGTTCCACAGCGTTGGCGGAAGTAAAAAACAGCCAGTTCACTTTTTTCCAATCGGGTGCATCATGCGGCAGAGGCAGGATGTTTATAAAGGATTGTTGGGCGACTTCACAGCCGGCCTCCTGCAACATCCGAAAGGCAGTTCCATCGGGACGCATTTCGCGGGTAACCAGTACGCGCTTGTTGCGCGGGGCTTGAAGTTTGGCCAGCATCTTATCTGCGCTGAAGTCGGCAGAGCTCCCAGTGAAATACACTCTGCGCGGGGCTTCACCCGACCTGTTGGCCAGAAACGCCCAGTATTGCATAGAGCCATTCTCCGCGCTGCACAGCGCACCGAAAGGTACCTGACACCCTCCCTGTAGTTGTTTCAATACACCGCGTTCACGGCCAATGTTGGCCGCAACTTCGCTGCTGTTTAACGGCTGAAGCGCCTGGAACAGTTCGCTGTCATCCTCACGCACCTGAAGTGCCAGCACGCCCTGTGCGGGAGCAGGAACAAACCAGCGGGGGTCGAGCTCTTCGATGATGATTTCCTGGGGTTTCAACTCCAGTCGCGTCATTCCGGCACGAGCCAGCAGAATTGCATCGTAATCACCGCGCTGCAATTTTTGAATGCGCGTGGGCACATTTCCACGGAGATCTTTGATTTGCAAATCACGTCTCCACATTTTCAACTGACCTTTTCTGCGGGCCGCCGAGGTTCCGACCACCGCGCCTTCACGAAGATGCAGTGGCTTCAGCGGGTCATAGGCGTGTGGGTGCATAAGCAGCAGCTCTGCCGGATTCTCACGCTCCGATACGGCCGCCACCACCAGGCCCGGGGGCGCAGTTGTTTCGAGATCTTTGTGCGAATGCACGGCCAGGTCAATGGACTTATCGAGCAAGGCAGCCTCAATTTCTTTGGTGAAGAACCCCTTACCTTCCATTTTGTCGAAACTGAGGTGTTGAATAATATCGCCCTGGGTTTTGATGATTTCAATGCGGGTAACAATGCCGAGCTCCTGAAGCTGTGATTGCACGTGGTGCGCCTGCCAAAGCGCGAGGTCGCTACCGCGGCTTCCTATAACAACGGTGCGGTTGGCGAGGGGATTCAAGAGACGGGGCGTCGGTTCTGGATGAGGATTTCCTTGGCCATTTTCATGGGTAGGCCGATGTATTTTTTCTCCATGTAGTCCATTACGCGCTCCAGAATTTCTTTGGAGTTAGGATCAAGTTGGCTGAGGTCGCGCTCGAAAATCTGCGTGGTAGCAAGGTGGCGAATCTCCTTGATTTGCTTTGGGATGGCTCCCATGGCGCGCTCAATCTGGCGCTCGCGGTACATAAAGCCAAATTCACGGATGCTCTCTGCGAGTATGGCTTCACATTTCTGAACTTCTTCGCGACGGGATTCCAGATTCTCTGCGGCAATGGCCTGAAGGCTTTCTACTTCGAGGTAGCGCACTTTGTTGTTTTTCACCACTTCGGCCTGCACATCATTGGGAATGGCCAGGTCGATGATTACTTTTTTGTCGGTTTCTCCTTGCAGAAGGTGTTCGTACAATTCGGAGGTAATTACCGGATCAACCGATCCTGTACAGGTGATAAGCACGTCGAATCCGCCACTGTGGTTTTTGAGTTCGTCGAGACCGTAGCCCTTGCCATTAAGGTCGGCCGCGAGGGCAGCGGCGCGCTCAGGCGTGCGGTTGTAAACGTTAAAGTTGGTGTAGCCGTGCTTGCGCAAAAATTTGCTCATGGCGCGGTTGGTTTTTCCTGCACCCACCATAATCACCCGGGCTTCGAGATTTACGTTCAAATCGCGTAGTGCGTGATAAGCCAATGACACTACCGAAACGGGCTTTCGGGCAATAGCCGTTTCAGTGTAGATGCGCTTGGCGGTTTCAATGGTTTTACGGAGCAGCACGCGGATATTGTCTCCTGAAAGACCCAGTTGTTTTGACTGCTCAAATGCCTGGCGCACCTGGGTGATGATTTCCCGCTCACCCACCACCATGGAATCAAGCGATGCTGCCACCCGAAAGAGGTGGGTCACTGCTTCTTCATCCTCGTACACCTCGGCGATTTCTACAAACTTCTCGGGGGTGACGGGAGCTTTTTCGGGAAAAAGCTGGTGGTGAAGGTGCTGCAGAAAGGTGGTATCTACCGCATCGGGACCATGAAAAATGAACTCTACGCGATTGCAGGTTGAGAGATACATCAGCTCGTTCATGCCCAAGGCATCGCGAATGGATTTTAACCGCGTAGAACGCTGGCTATCATCCACGTGAAAAAACCCAACCTGCTCCAGTGAGGCCGTGCGATGGGTGAAACAAATTATTTTTAGACCGTCCAAGTGAGTCTGAAGTGCTTTTTACCGCTACAAAATTGGAGGTTTCGCACATTTCTTTTGTCATGGTTTTGTCAGAACCCCTTATATGGACGGGTTCTAAATAAGCTATCGGATCACCGATAGTCGCGCCCAATGGGTGCCCGTTGGGCTGTCGGCCCGAACGATGTAGAGGCCGGGTGGGCACCTGTTCAACCAGTGACTCAGATCAACCTGTTCGTTGGCGCCAAAAAATCGCTGTTCGCTCGTTATCACAAGGCCTGAAGTATTGAGCAAACTGAGGTGAACTTCGCCGCTTTCGTTGGGCCAGTGCAGGGTAAGTCTTCCGTTGGTGGGATTGGGAAAGATGCGGAAATTCAAGTCGTCATCTAAGTGTGAGGTGGATGTTACAATGTCTTCCTGAACAATGGTGTGAATCTGATCCACCTCAGGCTGATACACCACCTGTGGCTTCGCGACTCCCGGCCAGAACACAAGCACGCTATCTACCTGATCCATTTCTCCCAGGCCAAAGTGCAATCTTTTGTCATTGTGCGAGGCAAAACCCGAACCGGCATCCACCTCGCGAATCAATCTCCGCCCTCCGGCGAACAACTCGGCCCGTGCTCCTATGGCACTTTTGTTTACAGTAGTACCGACCAACTTAAACATGATGTAATGGTAGTCGTTGTCTGACTGATTGAGAAACAACGCCGTTTGGGTAGGTACGTGACCGGCTCCTCCCGAAAAACTTACCACCAGAATGTCCAGCTTTCCGTCGTTGTTGAAGTCGAACACCACTGCTCCGCGACTCATGGAGCTGTCGTTTAGCAGGTGCTCAGGAGCAATGTCTGTAAACGTGCCGTCCTGGTTGTTTCGGTACAGCTTGTTATGATCGTACATGGCGGTGGCAATAAACGGCGCCGCCGGAATCTGGCCGTTGCTCACAAACAGGTCGAGGTGGCTGTCGTTGTCGTAGTCAAAAAAGAAGGTGCCCCAACCTGTGGTGTTAAAGTTGCCGATTTGAGCGTTTTCCACACCGGCCTCCGTGGTAATGTCTGTAAAAACCCCTACCGAATCCTGTCTTAGCAGTACGTTTCGGCCCAGGTTGGTAATGTAGTAATCAAGGTCCCCGTCCTCATCGTAATCGCCAATGGCCACACCCATGCCGTAGATGCCGACATCCGCACCCGACGCCTGAGATATGTCCGCAAAGCCATTCCCCTCGTTGCGATACAGCTTGTTTGGAACCACCCACTGGCCAAAATCATTGATGACCATCAAATCGGGGTAGCCGTCGAAATCAAAATCAGAGGCCGTTGCCGCCAGGCCGCAGCCATTGTCGTTTACGCCGTATTGCGCGGCCTGATTGACAAAGTTCAGCCCGGCCTCGTTGATAAACAGGAAATTATCCTGACACTCGTGCGCAAATCCATTTACCTGGTTCGTTTCCGGATCGAAAAGCAGGTTGGTTTGCTCAACGTAATTGGCCACATAGATATCTAGAAATCCGTCCTGATTCACATCTACCAAAGTGGCCGAGGCGCTGAAGCCCGCGTCCATCAGGCCCGAAATACCAGTCATGTTGGTAAAGGTGTTGTCGCCGTTGTTTATCATCAGCACATTCGAAACATCAAAATTGGGCCCTCCCCAGGTGGTTACAAAGCGCCATGTGGTGATGAGCAGGTCTTCCCAACCGTCGTTGTTAAAATCGCCGGCAACGCCCCCCAGGGTGTATCGATTGGTAATCATGCCAAGGCCCGTAGAGGTGGTAATGTCGGTAAAAAACTCACCGTTCTGGTTGATGAGTATCTTGTCTGTTCCGTTTCCACCGGGGAGATACAGGTCCATAAAACCGTCGTTGTTCACATCAATGATCACTGCACCACCTCCTATATGGGCCGTGTGCTGATAGTGGTGGTTCAGCCCGATTTCGCTGGTGAGGCGAACGAAATCCTGCGCATGCAGAGGCAAAATACCGGTGCACACGAAAAGGAGGAGTGCAAGTCGTGAATAACAGTTAGTCGCGGCCATAGGCTTGAAGTGAACAAAGCAAATATAGGACACAAAAAGCCCCGACAGTTGCCGGGGCTTTGAAAAAAAAATCGGACAATCTCAGTGGCCTATCCGCTGCACATCTCGCAGTCGGGGCCATTTTCGATGGAACAAGCCATGGCTGCCGCTTCCTGCTCGCTCACTTGCTCGTTTTGCGGTACGGCCTGCTGGGTCTTGGTTACAGTAAACTTGATGGCGTCTGCCGCGGCCTTGGTACGCAGGTAGTACATACCGGTTTTGAGGCCTTTTTTCCAGCCGTAGAAGTGCATGGAGGTGAGCTTGGCAAAGCTTGGGTTCTCCATAAACACGTTGAGCGATTGCGACTGGCAAATGTATGCGCCCCGATCGGCAGCCATATCAAGAATAGCCTTCTGGCTGATTTCCCATGCTGTGCGGTACAAATCCTTCAGGTTGTCAGGAATCTCATCAATGTGCTGCACGGAACCGTTTCCGGCAATGAGCTTGTTCTTGAGCTCATCGTTCCATATACCGAGCTTCACAAGGTCTTTCAGCAGATACTTGTTCACCACGATAAACTCTCCTGAGAGCACGCGGCGGGTGTAGATGTTGCTGGTGTACGGCTCAAAGCATTCGTTGTTTCCGAGGATTTGTGCGGTGGATGCGGTTGGCATGGGTGCCAGCAACAGGGAGTTGCGCACTCCGTAGCGGGCAATTTCCTCGCGCAGTATATCCCACTCCCAGCGGTCGGTGGGTTTTACATCCCACATATCAAACTGGAAGATTCCTTCTGAAATGGGCGATCCTTCGTAGGTTTCGTAGGGTCCGTGTTCTTTGGCAAGGTCCTTAGATGCCGTCATCGAGGCGTAGTAAATGGTCTCGAAAATTTCGCGGTTCAGCATACGTGCCTCTTCCGAATCGAACGGAAAGCGCATCTGGATGAAGGTATCAGCAAGTCCCTGTACACCGATACCAATGGGGCGATGACGCATGTTGCTGCGGCGTGCCTCAGGTATGGGGTAGTAATTGGTATCAATGATCTTGTTGAGGTTTCCGGTCATGTGGTACACCACCTCAAAGAGTTTGTTGTGATCGTATTTTCCGTCTTTCACAAACTTGGGCAGTGCAACTGAGGCGAGGTTACACACGGCCACCTCATCGGGAGAAGTGTACTCAATAATCTCGGTGCAGAGGTTTGAACTCTTGATGGTACCGAGGTTCTTTTGGTTCGACTTGCCGTTGCAGGCATCTTTGTAGAGCATGTAAGGCGTGCCTGTTTCAATCTGCGACTCTACCACCTGCTGCCAAAGCTCCTGAGCGCGCATGGTCTTGCGGCCTTTTCCTTCGCGCTCGTAGCGCAGGTACAGCTTTTCGAATTCTTCACCGTGGCAGTCGCTAAGACCCGGGCACTCGTTGGGGCACATCAGGGTCCAGTCGCCGTTTTCTTCCACGCGCTTCATAAACAAATCGGGAATCCAGAGTGCGTAGAACAGGTCGCGGGCGCGAAGCTCTTCTTTACCGTGGTTTTTCTTGAGGTCGAGGAAGTCGAGAATATCGGCATGCCAGGGCTCGATATAGATGGCAAAAGAGCCTTTTCGCTTGCCTCCTCCCTGGTCCACGTAGCGAGCAGTATCGTTGAATACCTTAAGCATGGGCACAATACCATTGGAGGTTCCGTTGGTTCCTTTGATGTAGGAGCCTTTGGCGCGGATATCGTGGATAGAAAGTCCGATACCCCCGGCAGACTGCGAAATCTTGGCGCAGTTGGTAAGCGTATCGTAAATACCCTGAATGCTGTCTTCCTTCATGGTGAGGAGGAAGCAAGACGACATCTGCGGCTTGGGTGTACCTGCGTTAAAAAGTGTAGGGGTTGCGTGGGTAAACCAGCCTTCAGACATCAGGTGGTACGACTCAATGGCTGCATCAAGGTCGTTTTTGTGAATCCCCACAGCCACACGCATCAGCATTTGCTGCGGACGCTCGGCTACTTTTCCATCAATTTTAAGGAGGTATGAACGCTCCAGGGTTTTAAATCCGAAAAAATCGTAGCGGAAATCCCGGTCGTAGATGATGGTTGAGTCGAGCAGTTCGGCGTTGTCCTGAATGATCTGGTTTACGTCATCGGCGAGCAGCGCTGCGTTGGCTCCGGTTTTGGGGTCTTCGTATTCGTAAAGCCTTTTCATGGTTTCTGAAAAAGACTTCTCGGTATTCTTGTGAAGGTTGGAAACCACGATGCGCGAAGCGAGCAATGCGTAGTCCGGGTGGGTTACCACCTGCGATGCGGCCACCTCAGCCGCAAGGTTATCGAGCTCCGAGGTTGATACTCCTTCATATACCCCTTCAATCACCTTCATGGCCACCTTGGTGGGATCCACAATGGGGTTTAAACCATAGCACAGCTTTTTGATGCGTGCTGTAATCTTGTCGAATTTGACCGACTCTTTGCGGCCATCTCTTTTTACTACGTACATCTTAGTTTGGTTTTAGGGTGGTTTCTAGAAATCGGCATCGGTGGTGAATGCGCTGCTACCTTTTTCGCTCATCACGCCGGCTTTCTGGTATTCGGCTACGCGCTTTTCAAAGAAGTTGGTTTTGCCTTGAAGCGAAATCATCTCCATGAAATCAAAGGGGTTGGTGGCGTTATACACTTTTTCACAGCCCAGCTCCAACAACAGGCGGTCGGCCACAAATTCAATGTACTGCGTCATCAGGTCAGCGTTCATTCCGATAAGGCGTACGGGCAGTGCATCGCACACAAATTCCTTCTCGATCTCCACGGCATCGGTAATGATCTGACGCACGCGCTCTTCGGGCAACTTGTTCTTGATGTGCTGGGTGTAGAGCAGGCAGGCAAAATCACAGTGGAGTCCTTCATCGCGAGAAATCAACTCGTTCGAGAAGGCAAGACCGGGCATAAGACCGCGCTTCTTCAGCCAGAAAATGGAGCAGAAGCTTCCTGAAAAGAAAATGCCTTCTACCGCAGCAAAGGCTACAAGGCGCTCGGCAAAGGAGGCGTTTTCAATCCAGTTGAGCGCCCAGTGCGCCTTTTTCTTCACACAGTCAAGGGTCTCAATGGCGTGAAAGAGCATGTCTTTCTCGGCGTTGTCTTTAATGTAGGTATCGATGAGCAGCGAATAGGTTTCTGAGTGGATGTTCTCCATCATAATCTGGAAGCCATAGAAAAACTTAGCCTCGGTGTATTGCACTTCGGCCACGAAGTTCTCAGCGAGGTTTTCATTTACAATTCCATCACTTGCCGCAAAAAAAGCGAGCACGTGTTTGATGAAGTGCTTCTCGTCGTCGGTAAGCTTGTTGTTCCAGTCATTGAGGTCGGCATCAAGGTCAATTTCCTCGGCTGTCCAGAAACTCGCTTCCGCCTTTTTGTAGAAGTCCCAGATATCATTGTGTTGAATGGGGAACAGAACAAAGCGATCTTTATTCTCGGCGAGAATAGGTTCTACGGTGGTTACATTTTCGGGCATTACTTCCTGAATTTTGGTTTCTTTTTGGTTTGCTTCGGTGGCCTTGGTTTCGCTCATGACTTAACTGTTTTTTAATGGTTTGATGTCTTTTTCGCAAGATGAAAATCCCCTCTGCGGAAGATGTATCTTCCGAATAAAAAGACCTGGTTCACAGGCCTTTGAAAGGAAATTCGTCGTACGGGTTCACGGGTGAAATGGCCCGTGTTGTGCTCACAAAAGTTGCCAAAATAAACTTCGGAGGCAATCTAATTTAATCCACATTCATTTCAAGTTTTCAACACGGCGGGTATCGGAAATCCGCGAGGCCAATAACCACCGAAGTTTTTCAAGTGGCAGACTTCTTCAAAAGATTTTTTCGGGCTTTGGGCTGTTGAAATTTTGGCACGGGGTACCCGGCAATACATATTCAACACCGACCAATGTTTGAAAAAAAGCGACGAACTAAAACCGGGGGTCG
>REDV01000133.1 GCA_007695365.1 Cryomorphaceae bacterium
ATTGATATGCTCACGCACCACCGCGCCCACGAAGATCATTTTCCACTCGCAGCAGCCTGGTTCAGGAGGTTTGGTGCTGGGGAGTTTTGAGGTGGGGTTGCGAGCGTTGCGGCTAAACCCATTCTTTTTTCGGTGACTCCTTGAAGTATAGACCTATAAAGAGATTTCCCCCCTCCACTTCTCGTTTCTCGGCGTTCCGGTCGAAATGACAAGAGGGTGTTATTTGGGTTTATGCTTGACCGCTTTCTCTTTGTCATTTCGACCGAAGCAACGACGATAGGAGTTGCGCCCCGAAATGCTTCGGGGGGCGAAATCTCATTCTATTTCCGAATGAAACCGAGAGTTCTCCCCTGAAACCCATTGGGTCAGAATGGCAAAACGAGAAAACCAGGGGCGCACCACCCAATCCCCAATGCTCTATTCACAGTTTTCGGGCAAGGCATGCCTCAAGTTGTCTTGAAATGCCTAACTTGTGCAACCAAACAGAACCAACATATGGACGAGTTGTACAAAATCCTGGTTGCAGGCGGACTGATTCTCGCTCTTATAGTTTTCGCCAAGGTCATAAACAAGCGCCACGAAAACAAGAAGAAGCGTAAAAACCGCTAAAGAGGCTCACTGCTATACCCGACCAAAAGTCCTATCTTCGCGCACCCCGCAGCCCGCGGTGTGGAAATTTGACTTTTAACCCAGGCATTGACTTCATCCCCAAATCCGGTATTGGTTGCCAGCAACATTCACAAGTCGTACGGCGATGTGGAAGTGCTGCGCGGAGTTGACCTATCTGTAAACCGCGGCGAAGTAGTAAGTATTGTAGGACGCAGCGGTGCCGGTAAAACCACCCTGTTACAAATTGCCGGAACCCTAGACCGACCTGACAGCGGCCAGCTCTTCATCAACAACGAAGATGTGCTGAAGCTCAACAACCGCAAAATGGCCGGTTTTAGAAACAAGCACATCGGTTTTATATTTCAGTTTCACCACCTGCTGCCCGAATTTACCGCCATTGAAAATGTGTGTATCCCGGCATTTATTGGTGGTGTGGGTCGCGCGGAAGCCTCAAAGCGAGCGGAAGAGTTGCTGCAATTTTTGGGGCTTTCTCACCGGCTTCAGCACAAACCTTCGGCACTTTCGGGGGGCGAACAGCAACGTGTGGCCGTGGCACGCGCACTCATGAACAAGCCCGATATTGTGTTTGCCGACGAGCCCTCGGGGAACCTCGATTCGGTGAACTCCGAAGAGCTGCACAATCTGTTTTTCAAACTGCGCGACGAATGGGGTCAAACCTTTATCATCGTTACGCACAACGAATCGCTGGCAAAAATGGCCGACCGCACGCTGGTGATGGAAGACGGCCGAATGGTACACACTCAGTGAATCAGAAAGACAAGCAGTTAAGGGGTTTTCTCAACGCCAAGGTGGTGCAGTACAACCAACCCGGTTTTATTGCCAACGACCCTATTAGCCTGCCTCACCGCTTTTCGGAACCCCGCGACATTGAAATCATTGCCCTGCTGGTAGCAACCATTGCCTGGGGGCAACGCACAAGCATTATCCGCAGCGGAGAGCGCATACTGGAGTACATGAACCATGAGCCCTACCAGTTTGTGAGTCAATTTACCCCACACGACCTAAAACCCTTTGAGCAGTTTGTTCACCGCACCTTTCAGCCTTACGACATTCAGTTTTTTCTGCTCCGATTGCAGCATATTGTGCGCACTTTGGGGTCGGTTGAAGCCGCTTTTAAAGGCCACAACGCCGCCGAAGCCATTGCGCATTTCAGAACCGTAATGCTCGCAACACCCCATGAAGCACGCGTGGCCAAGCATATTCCCGACATTGCCCGCGGTGCAGCGGCCAAACGTCTCAATATGTACCTGCGCTGGATGGTGCGAAAAGATGCGTCCGGGGTAGATTTCGGCATTTGGAACAACCTTAGCCCGGCCGGGTTATTCCTGCCGCTCGACGTTCACACAGCCACCGTTTCGCGCAAGCTGGGTCTGCTGCAACGCAAAGCCAACGACTGGTTGGCGGTTCAAGAAGTAACATCCGCACTGCGAAGATTCGATCCCGACGACCCCGTGAAGTACGACTTTGCGCTCTTCTCACTCGGCGCGGAGGAACAATTTTGAAGCCCTGCCATCCGTAATCAATCAATTCCTATCTTTGAGCCTCGATGAAATTTCTCTACCCAGAATTTCTTTATGCGCTGTTTGCGCTGGCTATTCCCCTGATTATTCACCTTTTTAACTTTCGCCGTTACAAGCGGGTGTTGTTTACCAACGTGGCTTTTTTGCGCGAGGTAAACGAAAGAACGCAAAGTACACGCCAGCTTAAACATTTGTTGGTGCTCCTGAGCCGGATGCTCCTACTTGCTGCCTTGGTACTGGCATTTGCCCAACCTGTCATTCCGCGCAAGGACGCGGCCGCCGTGCAGGCCGAAAAGGCCATCAGCATATTTGTGGACAACAGCTTCAGTATGCAGGGCGAAAACGAAGACGGGCTACTCTTTCTTCAGGCGCTGGAATCGGCCCGGAGCATTGCCGCTGCCTACCCGCCCTCTGCCTCGTTTCAGTTGCTCACCCACCAGTTTGAAGGTCGGCATCAACGTTTTCTGGCGCGCGAGGACTTTCTCAACCAACTCGACGAAATTGAAATAGGGCCGCAAGCCCGAAGTCTTAGCGAAATCATTGCCCGTCAGCGCGACCTCCTCAAAACCGCCGACAACAAGGACGCACAGCTTTTTGTGGTGTCGGACTTCCAACAAAATATGTGCGACTTCGACGCGTTGGAACCCGACACGTTGGTTCAAATGCACTTTGTCGTCATCCCTACGCGAGCATCTGACAATGTGTACGTGGACTCTGTGTGGTTCGAAACCCCCTTTCACAACCTCACCCAGCAGGAAAAACTCAACATCCGCATCCGCAATCACAGTGAAAAACAGGTGGATGACATGCCTCTCACCCTTTGGCTCGACGGCCGGCAGGCTGCCGTGGGTTCGTTCAACACCTCACCGCAGAGTTACACCGATACCGCACTGTATTTCAGCAACGACGAGCCAGGCTTCCGCTTTGGCTATGTGGATATTGACGACTACCCGATTACCTTCGACGATCGCTACTACTTTGCTTTCAATGTAGATTCAACCTTGAAGGTGATGGAAATTACCGGTGATCTCCCTCCCGACGGTGCGGATTATTTTTCCAAGCTTTTTGGCGACGACCCGCTCTACGAGTTTGTGCAAACAGGTGTGCGCATGATTGATTACACGGTGATGGAATCGCAGCATTTCATCATTCTGAACCAGCTGAACAGCATCAGTACAGGTCTGACGGATGCGCTTGAGCGCTTTGTGGATCAGGGAGGTGCGGTGTTTTTGGTGCCCGGACTTTCCGTTGACGCCGGGAGCCTCAACGCCGCCATGCTGCGGTTTCGCGGGCCTACTTTCGAAAACGTGGTGCAAAGCGATGCCCGGGTGAATTACCTCGATGCCGAATCGCCATTTTTCGCCAATCTCTTTGAACGCATTCCGCGTAACATGGATTTACCAAGGGTGCTCAGCTACTATAAAATGGTGAGCCGCACCACCAGCAACGACCGCACTTTGATGCGCCTTCAAACCGGCGATGCTTTCCTGAGTCACGTGCCTTTTGGCAGCGGCAGTCTCTACATTTCGGCCGTGCCGCTGCACACCGAAAACAACAACTTTGCGCGTCACGCCACTTTTGTAACCTCGGTATTGAGGATGTCGGAACTCAGCCGGCCTTCCGGTGCCATCAGCTACAACCTGGGGCGCGAAACAGCCATCCCCGCAGGCTCGCGTATTCCGGCCGATCAGGAGGTGTTTACGGTAGAGAGTATGGACGGCAACCTGTCGTTTATTCCGGATTTTGCAAATTTAGAAGGGCGCGGATTCATCTTTGTGCGCGACCATATAGAAGAGGCCGGCCATTATGTGCTCAAGCTCGGCGAAACTGTTGTGGCGGGGCTTGCCTTTAACTACCCCCGCACCGAAAGCGCACTGGATTACTACAGTGGCTCGCAATTACGCGATCAGCTGGATGCCAAGGGCATGCAGGACACGGCGGTGCTCGACAAAACCGGCGATGCATTGGAGGCCAGTCTGCTGCAACTGGAATCAGGACAAAAACTTTGGAAATGGCTCATTTTATTAGCCTTGCTATTCCTCCTTGTTGAAATACTTTTGCTCAAATTCTGGAAATAATGGACTTGCTTATCAAATCGGCAGTGGTGGTGCACAACGGAAGCCCGCACCACATGAAAAAGCGCGACATCCTGATTCGCAAGGGTAAGATTGAAAAAATTGCCGCGCGTATTGAGCACGAGGGCCAGGTATTCAAGGCCTCCAATCTGCACGTGTCCATCGGTTGGTTCGATCTGAGGGCCAATTTCTGCGACCCGGGAAATGAACACCGCGAAGACATCTGCACAGGACTTCAGTCCGCGCGGAAAGGGGGCTTTACAGGCGTGTGCATTGTACCTGAAACTTCGCCGCCGCTTTGCACCAAATCACACATTGATTATGTGCGCAATCGCTCAAAAGGATCTTGTGTGGAGCTGTATCCCTGTGGAACAGTGAGCGCTAACAGAGAGGGCAAGCAAATGGCCGAGCTGTTCGACATGCGCGCATCCGGTGCAGTGGCCTTTACCGACGGCAAGCAGCCCATGGCCAACGCAGCCTTACTGAGCACGGCCATGCTCTATGCCCGCAATTTTAACGGGCTGATCATCACTTTTCCGCTCGAACCTTCACTGAGCAACAAAGGACAAATGCACGAAGGAGATGTAAGCACCCAATTGGGCATGAAAGGAATTCCGGCGCTGGCAGAAGAACTCATGGTAGCCCGCGATTTAAAACTTTGCGAATACAACGAAGCGCGCATTCACTTCACAGGAGTTTCTACAGAAGGAGCACTGAGCCTGATACGCGAAGCCCGCAAGAAGGGCCTGAACGTGAGTTGCGACGTGTATGCACACAACCTGCTGCTCACGGATAAAGACCTCAAAGATTTTGACCAGCAAAAAAAAGTAATGCCGCCTCTGCGCGATGAGCCGCACCGCAAAGCCTTGATTAAGGCACTGAAAGACGGAACCATCAGCGCCATTTGCTCCGATCACTCGCCCTACGAGGTAGAGCGCAAAAATGTAGAGTTTGAGCACGCAGCATTTGGAATCATCGGCCTGGAAAGCTCTTTTGGGGTGCTCAATAAAGCACTTCACAAAGCGCTTCCGCTCGACGCGATTATCGAAAAAATCAGCTCCTCACCGCGCGAAGTGCTCGGTCTGGCGGTACCCGAAATAACCGAGGGTGCTCCGGCAAACCTCACGCTCTTTGACCCTGATGCTGAATGGGTACTGAACAAAAGCGAATTGCGATCTAAAAGCATCAACACACCGTTTTTGGGCGAAACTCTCAGAGGCAAAGCGCTTGCCATTTACAACGATGGCCGCTTGGACCCCTGTGAGAGGTAAAGCTCCAAACCATCATAGGCCAACTCCACGTTTTCGGGAAGCTCGGCAGCTACCTCCTCGTGTTTGCCCATCAGGTGCGAAATGTGTGTGAAGTAAGCCTTTTTAGGCTTCAGTTCTTGTACTAGTGCAATGGCTTCCTCAAGGTTAAAGTGAGAAATGTGTTTCTGTTTACGCAAGGCATTCAGCACGAGCACTTCCGAGCCGTAAGCCTTTTCCTTCTCTTCGTCAGATATGTAATTGGCGTCGGTGATGTAAGTAAAGTCGTCGATACGAAATCCGAGTACAGGCATGCGGTGGTGCATCACTTCAATCGGCACAATGCGCTGCCCGAAATAGTCAAAAGGCTGGCTAGTGATGGGAATCAGGTTAATTTGCGGCACCCCCGGATAGGGATCCTCCTCAAACACGTAATAAAACTCACGGCGGAGAGCCTTCTCCACGGCAGCACTGGCCATTATATCTACCTTCCTTTTCATCAGAAAGTTAAACGAGCGCACATCATCCATTCCCGCTATGTGGTCCTTGTGCTCGTGTGTAAAAAGTACTCCGTGTAATTCGCGCACTCGGGTTTGCAACATTTGCTGCCTGAAATCCGGACCGGAATCAATGGAGATGTTGTGGCCATTGTCCATCTCCACATACACAGATGTTCTCAGGCGTTTATCGCGGGGGTCGCCGGAGGTGCACACCGCACAATTGCAACCAATAACAGGAACCCCCTGTGAAGTACCTGTTCCTGTGAAAACAACTTTCATTTCCTGTGATTTGCGTGGTGAAGGTGGCCAAAAATAATCCTAAAAAATTTGATATTGCAACGAAGCCTGTACCTTTGTCGAAAGCAAAACCTGAACTGTGGAGCGCGTCATTCTTTCCCCCAAGCAAAAAGCACTTAGAATTAACCTCGACCCTGAGATTTACGGGATTTTCGCTGAAATTGGAGCCGGGCAGGAGGTGGTGCGCCACTTTTTCCGGGCAGGAGGCGCTTCGGGTACCATCGCTAAAACCATGTCGGCTTACGACAAAGACTTTAGCGACGCGATATACGGACGCGAAAAGTTTGGCCGCTATGTATGTGAGCCTCGTTTGCGCCAGATGCTCGACCACGAGTACCAGCTTATTATTGAACGATTAAGCCGGGAGAAGCATCCCACCAAGCGCTTTTTTGCATTTGGCAACACCATGGCAACCATCGATTTTCAAAAGCGCTTTCAGGGTCACGGCTGGATGGGGATGAAGTTTCAAACTGCCCCCGACAAAGAGCCCAACACCGTGGTGGTTCACATTCGTTTGCACGAACCTGAATCCGGACTGCAACAGGAGACCATTGGTGTAATCGGCGTAAACCTTATTTACGGTTGCTACTTTTACCACAACAACAGCAAAGAACTACTTAAATCACTGTACGACAACCTTAACCGCGATCAGGTAGAGATTGACATGGTACAGATGGACGGCCCCGATTTTGTCAATGTGGACAACCGCATTCTGAGCTTACAGCTTGTGAAAAACGGAATGACCGATGCGGTGATTTTCAACCCCGACCGCACCAATATGCAAGCGGCAGACGTACTTTACAAGAAAAACATCCTGACGATTCGCGGAAGTTTCCGCCCGGTAACAAAGGTCAATTTCGATATGATTCTGAAGGGGTACAACAAATTTGTAACAGAGCCCCGGGTTGACAAAGAAAAGCTACAGGTGTTGTTTGAAATCACCCTGAACAACCTCAGTGCCGACGGTGAAATTGACGAGCAGGACTTTATTGACCGCGCCGACATACTGTGTACCCTGGGTCAAACTGTACTGATTTCCAACTACCAGGAGTACTACAAACTGGTAGATTACTTCTCGCACCACACCAAAAACCGCATGGGTCTTATTATGGGTGTGGACAACCTATTGGCTCTTTTCAACGAAAAGTACTACCGGGATTTGAAAGGAGGCATCCTTGAAGCGTTTGGAATTCTATTTACCCGCGACCTGAAGATATACCTCTACCCTCGTCGTGAAAGTGATGACAGTGAACTAATTACAACTAATAACTTTCCGGTTCACCCGCGCATCAAGCCACTCTACGACTACCTGGTGTACAACGGGCGGATTGTGAACATTGAAGACCACGACGAAAGCGTTTTACAGATCTCATCACGCGAGGTATTGCGCATGATTCGTGAAGGGGAACCGAATTGGGAGCCCATGGTTCCGAACTTTGTGGACACCATCATTAAAAGCAATCAGCTTTTTGGTTACCACCCGGATAACGGCAGCGGAAAACCAGGTGATGAGCAGGTGGAAAACCCCGAAGAGAAAGAGGCCTGATCAGGCGGGCACGGGGCAAAGCTGACGCACCTTGTCGGCAGCATAATCAATTTCTTCTTCCGTATTGAATCGGCTGAAAGAGAAGCGCACGCTGGTATTTTTCATCATGCCATACACGCCTTGCAGAACATGCGATCCCGAGGTTGCCCCGCTGTTGCATGCGCTCCCTCCAGACACGGCCACGCCTTCTATATCAAGCATAAACAGGAACATTTCTGCGTTGCTGCAATCGGCAAATCGCGCGTTTAACACCGTGTAGAGTGATTGGTTTACACAACCGTTAAAATCAATACCGGGCACTTGCTCTTCGAGAAGTTTGCGCATTTTGTTTTTGAGTGCCGTGATGTGGCGTTGATGCTCATCCATGTGCGCCCAGGCCCGATCAAAAGCAGCTCCGAGGCCCACGATGCCGTAGAGGTTTTCGGTGCCGCCGCGGTGATTCCGTTCCTGACCGCCGCCCACAATCAATGGCTGCAATTGCGACGGGTTTCGGGCATAGAGAAATCCCACACCTTTCGGACCATGAAATTTGTGTGCCGAAGCGGTGACAAAATCCACAGGAAGTTCTTTAAGATCAAAGCGATAATGCGCCATGGTTTGCACTGTATCCGAGTGAAAAAGGGCGTCGTACTGGCGACACAGCATTCCTACAGCGTGTATGTCTGTGAGGTTTCCGATTTCATTGTTGGCGTGCATGAGCGATACAAATGAGCGCTCACCGGCATCGCGAAGCAATTCTTCGAGGTGGTTCATGTCCACGTGCCCCACTTCGGTGAGGTTGACAAAAGACACCTTGATAAGACCACGGCTGGCGTAGCGCTCCAGCGTGCTCAAAACAGCCTTGTGCTCAATACGCGAGCTGATAAAATGCTTAATACCCGCGTCGAAAATTCCGCAGTGAATGGCCATGTTGTCGGCCTCGGTACCTCCTGAGGTGAAGACAATCTCAGCGGGGGTACAATTCAAAGATGCAGCGATGCGACGGCGCACTGTTTCAATTCCGGCGCGTGCACGTCTGCCAAACTGGTGGCTTGACGAAGGGTTTCCGAACTCGTTTTCCAGAAAGGGCAACATGGTTTTGAGCACCTCCGGATCGAGCGGTGTGGTGGCAGCGTTATCGAGATATACCTTCATTTTGAGCAGTGTTTTCGGCAGACATCATGCGAAGTTACCCAATTTCTGCCTGAATTCGGCGGCCAATTTCGTCGGCCAATTGGATTGCTTTGGACTCCGAAATTCCCTCGCTGTAAATCCTGATAATGGGTTCGGTGTTGGATTTCCGCAAATGCACCCATCCGTCTTCAAAGTCAATTTTCACGCCGTCGGTAGTATTGGGCTCAAGGTCTTTATAGGAGTCTTTGATGGTGATCAGCAGGGCATCCACATCCATTCCAGGTCTCAGTTCAATCTTGCGCTTGGTCATGTAGTAAGCTGGCAGGGCTTTTCGCAGCTCGGACGCTGCCTTTCCGGAACGGGCCATATAACTCAAAAACAAGGCTATTCCAACCATTGCATCACGTCCGTAGTGCAGTTCAGGATATATGATTCCGCCGTTTCCTTCGCCACCGATTACCGCATTGCTGTGCTTCATAGCTTCCACCACATTCACTTCGCCCACTGCGGCTGCGCGGTACTGTTGGTTGTACTTTCGCGTAACATCACGCAGAGCCCGTGAGGACGAAAGATTGGACACCGTATTTCCGGGTTGGCGGCTCAAAACGTAATCTGCCACCGCCACAAGGGTATATTCCTCGCCAAACATGGTTCCGTCTTCGCAAATCAACGCAAGCCGGTCCACATCGGGGTCTACCACAATGCCAAGGTCTGCTCTGCTTTCAACCACCCTGGCCGAAATTTCGGTAAGGTGCTCCGGTAATGGTTCCGGGTTGTGCGGAAACTCGCCTGTAGGTTCACAGTACATGGGAATGACTTCATCCACGCCCAGGCGCTCGAGCAAAGGCAACAAGGCCAGTCCGCCGGTGCTGTTTACCGCATCAACCACCACTTTGAGATTGGCATTGGCGATTGTATGCGTATCCACCAGAGGCAGTTGAACAATGGCGTCTATGTGCGCTTCAATGGCGTCTTCAAGTTCCGTTACGGTTCCGAGAGCATCCACATCGGCAAATCCGAAATCCTCCTTTTCGGCGAGTGAAAGCACGTCCGCTCCATCCTGACCAGAGATAAACTCACCCCGCTCGTTAAGAAGTTTTAAGGCGTTCCATTGACCGGGGTTATGACTGGCGGTCAGAATAATACCTCCCTGGGCCCTTTCGCGCACCACAGCCATTTCTACTGTGGGGGTTGTGCTCAGACCTGCATCCAGCACATCTATTCCCATTCCCTGTAGCGTAGCCGAAACCAAAGCAGACAGCATGGCTCCGCTTTTTCTGGCATCGCGACCAACAACAACTTTGCAGGGTGCTCCGGCGTGCCGCTTCCTGAGCCATTGCCCATAGGCGGCTGAAAATCTCACAATATCAATGGGCGTCAGGTTATCGCCAACCGGGCCTCCAATGGTACCCCTGATGCCTGAAATGGATTTTATTAACGTCATGGCGCGAAATATTTGTGCAAAGGTACCGTTCCGTGTGGAAACCTGCCGTTTCGAGTTATTCAAAAGCCCATTGTGGAAAATAAAACCAGACCCCGTGCGCAGCGCAGGTGGATTGATTACATTTGTTAGCGACCGAATCTAAACCGCATGACGGAATTTTCAGATGATTTTCACGCAGAGGAACAAGAGAGCATCACGCGATTTTTGCAGGCCCTGAAACACGGTGAAGTGCCTTATTTTGATGTTCATGAGTTCGAAAACATCATAGATTATCTCCTTGAGCAGGGCGAGCACAGCCAGGCCAAAAAAGCAGCATCGGTTGCCCGTCGTATTCATCCTCAATCCGTTGACCTCAAGCTGATGGCTGCCCGTGTACACAGCGTACACGGAGAGCTGGATCTGGCACTGCACCTGATTAACGAGGTTCAAAAAGTGGACAGGCAAAACGAAGAACTCTTTTACCTCAAGGCCGGCATCCACGCTCAAATGAAAGACCACAACCGATCCATTGAAAATCTCAGGATTGCCAAAGAACTAAGTGGTGATTTTAAGGACGAAATCCTTCTTGATATCGCCTACGAGCAAGAAAACCTTGAAGACTTCAGCAGTGCCATTGACAGTTTACGGGAAGCACTCTCCATCAACCCGAACAATGAAGCTGCATTACACGAACTGGCACATTGCTACGAATCCATGAATAAGCTGGATGAGCTTGTGATTTTTTACCAACAGTTCATTGATAATCAACCATACTCAGGTACCGCGTGGTACAATTTAGGCAATGCCTTTTTCAAGCTGGAAGATTACGAGCGGGCCATGGAGGCATACGATTATTGTTTGGCCATTGACGAAAATTACACGCTCGCTTTGTACAACCGGGCCAACTCTTTGATACAACTGGAGCGCTATCCGGAGGCTGTGCGCGAATTTGAAGCGGTAATGGCTGCCGAGGGCATAGGCGCGCATACATTGTGCTACATCGGTGAGTCCTACGAGAAAATGAACGACCTGCAGGCGGCATCTGAGCATTATTTGCACGCCCTCGAGATTGACGACACCTTTACCGATGCCATGATTGGAATGGCGGTAGTGAATGAAATGCTCAACGAGCAAGAGGCCGCTGCACGATGGCATAAAAAAGCGCTGAAAATTTGTCCCGAGTCGGCTGCGTACTGGCATATGTACGCCATGTGGGCCGTGAAAAACAAGCGTCAAAGGCTGGCTACAAAGGCGTTCAAGCAGTCGCTGAAGCTGGATGAGCTCCAGGCCGACGCTTGGGAAGACTACGGCACTTTTCTGGCAGAAACCGGAAAAACAGACGAAGCGTGTGAAGTACTTGCCAGAGGATTTCAGCTGAATCCCGATGACTGGAACCTTGTGTACCGCATGATTTGGTACAGCCAAAGCAACGCAAAGTCGGAAGAAGTGGGGGAGTTACTATCTTTGGCGGCTCAAAACGACCCCGAAGGACTGACGCAATTCCTAAAAGATAACCCCGAGGCATTAAGGTGTTCTTCCTTTGCCACCCATTCGGGGTCGCTCAAACCAAAAGAATGAATTTTACCCTACCATACATTCCCGAGCGCACTGCTCACCCCCGCAACAACGGGTTAACGATGATGATGGACAAAGGGCTTAGCTGGAGAGAAGCTGAGAACTTTGTGGCTTCTTCGGCCCCCTATTGCGACCTTGTAAAGTTTGGCTTCGGCAGTTCCATGATTACGTCGGATCTTGAGAAAAAAATTGCCATCTACCACGAGGCCGGAATGAAAGTCTATTTCGGCGGAACGCTTTTCGAAGCTTTTGTAGCGCGAGGTATGTTTGACGATTACCGGAAGCTACTCAAAAAGTTTAAGCTTCAGTGCGCCGAAGTTTCGGATGGCTCCATCGAAATCAACCACAAGCAGAAGTGCACCTATATCAAGCAATTGTCTGAAGACTGCACCGTTCTTTCTGAGGTTGGCTCCAAGGAAGAAGGCATTTTGATTAGTCCGGCCAAATGGGTGCGCATGATGAGCAACGAGTTGAAGGCGGGATCCTGGAAAGTAATTGCCGAAGCCCGCGAGAGTGGGAATGTGGGTATTTACAGGCCAAACGGGACAGCACACAGCATGTTGGTGAACAAGATTCTCAACAAAATCAAGGCTGAAGACATTTTGTGGGAAGCGCCTCAGAAACCACAGCAAGTGTGGTTTATCAAGCTGATTGGAGCAAACGTTAACCTCGGTAACATTGGCCCTCACGATGTGATTGCACTCGAGTCGCTCAGGCTGGGGCTCAGAGGTGACACCTTTTTCGACCACTTACCTGAAGAGGTGGGCGAAAAACTGAAACAAATTCAATGAAAACCATAACGGCAGAAGAACTCAGGGAGAAACTTTTATCGGGCTCTCCGGTTCAGGTTATTGACCTGCGCGAGGCGTATGAACGAGATATTTGCAGCCTGAACAGCGAGCATATTCCGTTGGGCGATTTGCTCACCCAGTTGCATCAATTGAGAAGAGATGTTCCTGTTGTGCTTCACTGCAAAGGCGGAGACCGAGCCAAAGCGGCCGTTGCTGCGCTGCATCAAAAACACGGTTTCGACAATGTGTACAACCTTGAGGGTGGTATTATGGCTTGGGCTGAGCGCATAGACCCTTTGATGGAAAAATACTGAGCACTGTGAGCCGAACGCTTTCTCAAAAGTTACTGCTAAGCGCCAAAGGTCTGGCCATGGGTGCCGCCGACGTTGTTCCCGGCGTGAGTGGTGGAACCATTGCGTTCATCACCGGCATCTATGAGGAACTACTCTCAAGCATCGCCCAGATCAACATGGAGGCCTATCGCGTACTGCGACAATCGGGCTGGAAGGCATTCTGGGAGCGAATCAATGGCACCTTTTTTCTGTTTCTCTTTGCCGGAGTCGGAATCAGCATTGTAAGTCTTGCCCATCTCATTCAAAAACTGCTTACCGACTACCCCATTCCTACCTGGTCGTTTTTCTTTGGGCTCATCATGGCCTCGGTGGCGGTGGTTTATCAAAGAATCAAGAAACCCGGGTTACCACAGGTATGGGCAGCTCTGGCACTCGGCGCTATTGTGGCCTATTTCATTACACTGGCCACCCCCGCGGCCGGCACCGACAATCTGTTCTATCTGTTTTTCTCCGGCTCCATCGCCATAGTGGCTATGATACTGCCGGGCATATCGGGTAGTTTTATTCTCCTTTTGCTCGGTGTGTATCTCACGGTGATGGAGACCATCAGCCAATTTACAGGAGCCATCAAAAACATGGACAGCGCAGCTCTTGTGGGTTCAGGCAGTAAACTCATTGTATTTGCGTTGGGGTGCGCAGTGGGGCTGATGCTCTTTGCCCGCGCACTGAAGTGGCTGTTTCAAAAGGCCCACGACCTAACGATTGCCGTTCTCACAGGGTTTTTGATTGGCTCGCTGAATAAGGTCTGGCCCTGGAAAAAAGTGGTTAGTACTTTTGTAAAATACGAAGGAACACCACGCGAAAAAGTAGTACCACTCGTAGAACGCAACGTGTGGCCCGGGCAGTTCACCCATCTCACAGACAACGACAACCAGCTCATTTTTGCCGGGTTGGCTGCTTTTGCCGGTCTCGCACTGGTACTGATTCTCAACCGGTATTCACCCAAAAAAGCATGAGGGTATACGGGCTCATAGGCTACCCGCTGCACCATTCGTTCTCCAAAACTTATTTCGCGGCAAAATTTGAGCGTGAAGGCATAAAAGATGCCGTTTACAGGAATTTTGAGATAGAAGATATCCGGGATTTCACATCATTGCTTGAGTCCAATAGAGCGTTATGTGGACTGAATGTTACGATACCATACAAACGAGCAGTCATTCCATTTCTCGACGGGCTCGATCCTCATGCTGAGACCATAGGTGCTGTAAACACCATCCACTTTTCAGACGGGAGAAAAACCGGATACAACACTGATTGGATCGGGTTTCGGCAAAGTTTGGAGCCTTATTTAAAACCTTATCACGACAAAGCCCTTATTTTGGGCAGCGGTGGTGCGTCTCTGGCTGTTCAGTATGCTTTGAAACAGATGCGCATTGATTTTCTGGTCGTGTCACGGAGCCTGGGCACCCACCACCTATCCTATTCGGACCTCAGCAAAGATTTGTTGAAAGACCACAGGCTTATTCTGAATACCACGCCACTGGGAACAACACCCAATGTTGAAAGCATGCCCCCCATCACTCTTGAAGGCATCGGAAGCAAACATCTTGTTTTCGACTTGATATACAACCCTCCTCAAACCCGGTTCATGATAGAATCTGAAAAACTTGGCGCCCAAACCTTGAACGGATACCAAATGTTGGTTGCACAGGCCGAGGCTGCGTGGGACATATGGCTACATGGTTACCAACCCTAAAACAACTGCTCTTTGGATGAGCAGACAATATCTAAAAAAACCTAAATTGATTCACAAAAAATAGCGCCAATCCGAATAATTGGCTTATCTTGTATTTAATTTCATTTGAAATTCAAACATCCAAGCGCCCCCTTATTCATAGCAGGGCACGTAAAGAAAGTTCAAGAACGATGGGAAGACCTCCAACAAGACCGGTTAAGCTCAAAGATGGTTATTACATAGAAGTGCGCAATAAAGGCTCCAAGGCCGGCGTGAAGATCCGCAGGGATACCGAGGAAGAATTGAAACAGTCTATCAAGAAGTACGAGAAATCTAAAGAGGTTATCATTTTGGGTGAGTCCAAAAATGGCAAGTGGGTGAACGATAACCCTGTAGTTCATAAGCCCTCATCGTAACCTTACTTTAAGATGGTGAGCAAATCTGTTACAGGCATCCCCTTTTTGCTTGTGACCTGGTTTGTCATATCCAATAATGCGTACTTTCGGATGTGATGAAACGCTCCGAAAGTCCTTGTCTTTTCAAATCTATTGTGTTATTTGTGTGCATCATGTCTTCCGACATGATCTTCGGCGCTCAATCAGACACCCTGCGCTTTTTGACCATTCGTCCGGGTTACTCATGGATGCAGGGGCGCGACGTTGGAATGTCGCCGTTGTTGTACAGTGGCAGCCATTTTCACGGTCAAATTGGACTGGAAAAGACCAAGGACAGGTGCTTGAAGGTGCTGCAACTGGATCTGACCTTTGGAGAAATGACCACACCGTCGCTGCCCAAAGGGCGCCGCTCCCGTGCCTTAAGCGGGCAGGTTCAAATGAACTATGCACAACAGTATAACCTGAAGTCCTGGAAAGAAGGCCGGCTGCAATGGTTTCTGGGCGGATCCTGGATGAACTTCCTCACCTTGAGGTTCCATCAGCGATACCTCAACAACAGCCTCAATTACGAATTCAGCTCCTCTATAGGGCCCTCAAGTAGTTTGCGATACAACACCGAAATATTTGGTAAGCCCTATGAATGCTTTGCTAGAATGGATGTCCCCTTGCTGGCTTTTAACCTTCGGCCATCGTTCGCCAGCTCAATTCCTGAGGGGTATATTGCTCAGGAAAGAAGTGATGTGCGCGCTTTTTTTGACAGCGGTCGATTGCAAACCCTCAATCGCTTTTTCAGGGTCCGCAACGAACTGGGGATTGCCCGCGTGTTGAATAATAAAAACAGATTGGTTATTAGTTACGTTTGGGACTACTACCACATCAGCCACATACACCCGGTTGACGTGGCCCAACACCAAATTTTAATGGGATGGTACTTTTCATTTTGAGCCAAAATAACAAAAGACTTCTGCCCGTGATTCTGGGCATAGCGTGTTTCACAATAGTAAGTTGCGAAAAGCTGTGGATGGGTTCGGATCCTGCCGACGAACCACTTGAAAACTTCGAGGCGTTCTGGAAGACCATGGATGAGAAATACGCATTCTTCACTTTTAAAAACATTGATTGGCAGGCCGTTTACAACGAGTACAGGCCAGAGATCACCGATGACATGTCTAACCTGCAACTATTTAACGTGTTGCGAGACATGATATACAAGCTGAACGATGGCCACACTACCCTGAGCACGCCTTTTAACGTTGCTAGAAACAACAGCTGGTACCTAAGTTCTCCTCCCAACTACAATTACGACGTGATTGAGAGGCATTATCTGGGCGAAAATCACCTTATCATCGGACCGCTTCTGGCCACCGTCATAGATTCGGTTGGCTACGTTCACTACCGCAGTTTTTCGTCGCCTGTTGGTGAGGGTAATCTGAACACTCTGCTCTCAGCGATGCGCAATACGAGGGCGATGATTATAGATGTGAGAAACAACCCGGGTGGCGAAACGCGCTTCGCCGAGCGCGTCGCGGCACGCTTTACCGAGGAGAGAGCTCTAACCCAGTACTGGCTGTACAAGAACGGCCCGGGTCACGATGATTTCAGCCAACCCGAAGAGCGTTACCTGGAGCCTTACGATGGCACGAGATACAACAAACCCGTGGCAGTACTAACCAATAGGCGCAGCTATAGCGCAGCCAATGATTTTGTACTGATCATGAAAGCACTACCGAATGTTACGTTGGTTGGCGACACAACTGGTGGCGGTGGCGGTTTTCCTTTTAACGCCGAGTTGCCCAATGGTTGGCAATATCGTTTTTCCTCGTCGATGACGCTCGCTCCGGACGGTTTTAACGTAGAGCATGGAATTCCGCCGGATGTTCAGCAGGACATGGATCCTGCCGATGAGGCAAACGGTGTGGACACCATCATAGAAAAAGCCCTTGAGCTTCTTAATCAGTAGCTTACTTAATAAGAGAGGTGATGTCGTTATCCATTGGGTCAGTACGTGAGCCGAAGTAAGCCAGCCACTTGCCTTCTGGAGAGACCAGGAACTTGTTGAAATTCCACCCTACCGTTTCGCTGGCTACACCGTTGAGCTCTTTGTTGGTGAGCCACTGATACACCGGGTGTTGATCTTTCCCTTTGACGTCAATTTTAGAGGTCATCGGAAAGGTTACGCCGTAGTTTTTCTCGCAAAACTGAATAATTTCCTCCTCGGTGCCCGGCTCCTGCTTCATGAACTGATTACTAGGAAAACCAATCACAACGAGATTATCCGGGAACTTCTCTGCCAGTTCCTGCAATGGAGCGTACTGCTTGGTAAATCCACATTTGGAGGCCACATTTACGAGTAGTACGTACTTACCCTTGAATTGCTCCATTTTCATTTCCTCACCGTAAATATCCATTACTGTGAGATCGTAAAAGTCCGTGGGTTCCATGGTTTTGTCCTGAGCGCCTACGCAACCTGCCAGCACAAGCATGAGCGCGGTAAAAGTGTGTGTGAGTTTTTTCATGATTTTCAATTGTAAGTTTGAAACAAACACGTAGGCAAAAGGTTTGCCTCAAAGGGCGGAGCATCAGTAAAAAGGTACAACCTCAAGAATGAATGGCTCCATTTTCAGCTTTTGGTCCTGTCTTTCAAAGCCGGCAAGGCGGTTGTCTTCCGAACGCACGTAATTACGCATCTCTGCTACTGACGCGTTGGCCCCCAATGAGCCCACCACCTGTGTTGATTTCAGTACTTTGGCATTTCCATCAGCATCCACAAGACAGATCCCCACAACATTTCCGTTTTGAGAAACCACAGGGGCTCCCGAAGCATGAGGCGCAGCATGTAAGTCGGTTTGGTAAAAACGTGCATCCCCATCCAACTCGAGACCGGTAATACTGCCGAGGTACATTTCTCCTCCCGTAGCTACCATAATGGGCGTACCCACGGATGCTTGCAAACCCGACAGGCGATAGGGAATGCGCAGTGTGTTTTCCCACGCCGGACTTGTTACGTGGTAGATGGCTATGTCCAATGCTGCATCGTAAAAAACCGCTTGTGTCCTGAAATCGAGCGTATCGCCCCTTCTTAGCCGTATGGATTTCGCATCCTGCACTTTGCTGTGCTGGGTAATAAAAAAACCTGCCTGACTTATCATAAACGACCTTGCGTTTAGTTTTGGGGCTTCACTCTCCACGACATCCGGTTCATGTATCAGGTTTTCATCGCTAACGGCAGCACCATTTTCTTCAGCCAGGTTATTTGTTGCTGAATCTACGGCTGCTTCAGATAAAGCAGGTGAATGAAGGTAGATTTGTCTGGTGGCAAAAAAAGTAATCACTCCTGTAGCCAACACAACCAGCAGCCAAAACACCAGCCCCGGACGCTTTCCGCCTCCTTCCACAGATGCCAATTGGGGTTCCGACCAATCACGGGATTTGAAAATCTCATCCAATTTTTCGTGGAGCTGTTGATAGACCTTGAGTGCAGCAATAGAATCTCGTAATGCGCTGTAAGCCAAAAAAACTTGCTCCAAAGCACCATTCTCCCTGCGGGCCTCAGCAAAACCACTTTTCTCGTCTTCGGTTGCCTGGCCGGTATAGTGTTTCCTGAATTCCAATAGCTGTTCTTGCGTCACATCGAGTTCGTCACCATCCAGAAGCTTTGCGATGGCCTTGAAGTAATTTTTGGCAGCGCTTGTGCTATCGCTAAAGCCCATACGCATTCCAATCTCTTCCAGGGGAACGTCATGAGCCAGGTGCTCGTTGACAAATGTACGGCCCGGTTCTGCGAGGTTTTTGATCCGTTCTTCGGTGGCTTTCACAGTATGCAGGGTTTTCCTGAGAAAGCCCGGATCCATCTCAAGAAACTCCGAGACATGAAGCATGGAGGTTGGGTTGGCCTTTTTGGAGCGCATTTGTTCTTGCCACAACACGCGCACTACCGAGTACATAAACACCCCCATATCTTTCTGACCATCGGAGTGATGTACAAGAAGAAACACCGCGTCGTGGAAGCAGTCACGCGCTTCATCCATGGTTCCCTTGTTCAAGGTTACAAAACGCAACACTTCAGGAAAATACTGTGCATACAACCTCCCCAGAGCTTCAGAGCTTCCGTTTTGAATATCAGATAGCTGGATGGAATCTTTCATTTACACAGCAATGGCTTTCGCATTTGAAAGCTTATTTTCTCAATACGAGTTTAAGGGTTTGTTCTTTGCCGGTTGCAGGCTCCACTACCCGAACAAAATACAATCCGGTATTGAGCCCGGTTGGCAAATCAATCTCCCAGTTGGTTCCCTCATTGGCAGGTTCCTGCATTCTAAAAACCTCTCTACCGCTGACGTCAATTACAACAACCTGCAATTGATCGAGTGTACGCGGAATAAAGAGCCTGAAAACGTCAGTAGCCGGGTTCGGGAAAATGGAATAACTCAGCTCCGGCTCCGGAATCACAGAAGCAAAGCCATCACAGAAGTCGTATTCAATGGTCACAGTCGCTTGATCCTCATTGCACGGCCCGGAAACAGTGTAGGTAAACTGATACACTCCCGGAGCTTGAAGTGAGTTCAGAAACAACACGTTGCCAAGTAGTGCCCCGGTATCATCATCATCCGTCCATATACCTCCGGAGGTTTCACCATCCAGTAGGCCAGGCATCACAATAGAGCCTGTATTGCTTTGGCAAACGAAGACGGTTGTATCGCTTCCAGCACTAACGACGGTTTCCTCTTGCTCAATCATAAACACCCCAATCCCGAATTCCGCATCACTTGTGCTACCAAGCCGCAAAACGTACGTGGAGCCTTGAAAGGTGGGGAAAGTCACCGAAGCTGACAGGTCATTACAATCCGCCTCATCGCTACATGCCAGTACGGTCAAATCGTCGTTTTCGCAGGTACCCTCAAACACTACCATCCTTGTGTTGAAGGTACTCAAAGCGCAATTGGTCCAGGTGGCCTCTCCGGTACAGGGAGCTGTAAAGAAATACCACAGGTCGTTGTGCACCTGATCGAAGCTACAATTACCGCCTTCAAGAGGCTCGCCCCATGTAGAAGAGAACTCAAGAGTAAATGAATTCCATTGATTGCTGAACACCTGATCAATATCAAGGCAACCCACATTGAAGTTTTGCGGGTAGCAATCAGCTGAAAGAAAAGGCGATCCGCTTATGCAAGCCGCATTTGAAAGGGATTGCAAGGATAGGGACACCTGGCTGTTGTTGGGAAAGGGCCCGAAGGTATATATCCCGGGAACATCCACAAAAACAGTTGAGTCAGTGCCGTTAACCACAAGTTCATACGGAGGGTTATTACCTATGTTTACAACAGTGGCGCTTACAAAAAACCCGTCAAAATCGTCAATTCCGGTACACATCGTTTGATAGCCGACCACGGGCATCACGCAGTTATCTTCCATACATGTTTCAACCAGGTTGAAAGTTCCGGAGCCCCCTCCTGAACCCGGAAATTCACCAAGACGCAGGTAGTACGTCTCTCCCTCCAGCACATCCCAGGTAACAGCAGATTGAAGGCTACCACTAACATCGTCATTGCAGGCTACGACGTTAATCATGTTTTCAGGACAATAGGCAGCATATACAGCAATGCGGGTATCGAGAAAAGTGCCGTTTAACGTTGAAAATTCAGCCTGTCCATCGCAAGAAGCCGTATAGCTGTACCAAACGTCTTTATCTATTTGATTGCCTCCAAAGAATGTACATGTCTGGTCTCCAAAGTGAGAGGGGCCTGTAGTGGTAGCAGTAAAGGTATTGAAAGGGATTCCGAAAGATGGTGTAATCACCTCAGCCCCTTCGCAGGCATCATTAGGCGGGGGTTCCTGACCACAAACTTCTTCCAAAGAAAAGGTACCTGCTCCACCGTTGCTAAAAGGACTGTTTCCGATTCGTATGGTGTACTCCTGCCCTTGTTCCACATCCCAGTTCACAATGCTCTGCCCAAAACCCTGGAAATCATCATTGCAATCAATGAGGGTTGACAGATCTTCCGGGCAGCCTCCAAGGTACACCGCAATGCGTGTGTCTAAGGTGGTTCCTCCTAGTGTGCTCACGGATGCCAATCCGTCACAGGAGGCGGTATATGAATACCAAATATCATTGGGGAACTGATCATCATCCCACAAAAAGCAGGTAAAGTCTCCTTCGTGGCTCGGGCCATCGGTTGATGCACCCAGGGTACTGAAAGGAATTGCCGCTGATGGCGTAACAAACTCAGCATCTGAACACAAATCATTTGCAGGCGGATCTTCTCCGCCGCAAGATTGAATCAGGTTGAAAGTTCCGTTTCCGCTTCCCGGGCCGGGAGATTCACCGATACGAATGGCGTACACACCATTGTTAACAATAGGCCAACTCACAGAGCTTTGCAAGGAGCTACCAAAGTTATCGTTACAAGCAAGCAGGTCATTGGTAGTGGGAATACAATTGAAATTGTAAACCGCAATCTTAGTATTGAGCGTGGTGCCTCCTACGGTTGAGACCGTTGCCTGCCCGTCGCAAGTGGCGGCATAAATGTACCACACGTCATTCTCAATCTGGGCTTCTCCGTTTACCTCACAATTTTCTTCACCGAAATGTGGAAGTCCGTCCGTTGTTGCGCCAAATGTGGTAAAAGGAATACCGTTGGCAGGATTGATAAACTGAGCATCCCAACAGTTGTCATTGGCCGGTGGCCCGGGGCAATTTATCATGGTGATTTCTACGGTTGAAGATTCGGGGCCTGCGCCCACGTCAACCGTGTAGGTGTAGATTCCACCCTCACTTGTTCCGGGCACGAAAGTACCATCGGGCACTTCTATTCCTGAGGGGTCAACCCAAGAACCACCTGGGCTGGGATTGCCCTGCAGGGCATCAATAAGTTGAAAAGGATTATGTTGGATGCAGACACTGATGGAAGTGCTCACACCGGGATCAGCCAGTAACCCAAGGGGTAATGACAAAAGAACGAGGGCGGCAAAGGTTCGATACATGCTACTGATTGTTTGGATAACTTCCGAAAGTTATCTACAATAATCCAATCAGCGCAATTTCAGATAAAATTCTCTTAGTGCCTTGCTACTCGCTGGCTCGTTGATTTACCGCTAACAAATTCAAAAGTAACGAGGTACAAGCCTGATGCAACACCAGAAAGATCGAGTTGCAGCAGATTTTCGTTGGCGGGCATGCGCGCTACAATTACACCTACCAGGTTCCGAACAATTACTTCGTGCACTTCGCGGTGGTAATCGCCCAAATCCACATTAAAAATGCCCGATGTAGGATTGGGGAACAACTTGAATTGGCTGGCCATTTCTAGTTCCGTTTCTTCTACACTACTCACCTGGCTGCATGGAGCATAAGTTCCAACGAGTACCGACTGGCCTGTATTGAGCGGATCTAATTTCGTCTTTAGGTGAATGGTAGCGTTGCCGGGGTTTTGATCCCAGTGGTAGGAAACTTTACCGTACCAGTCGGGCTGGTTCTGCCCTCCTGACTGCACTTCATTGCAGAATGAACTTCCACCGGCCAGCGTACCCACAACCAATCCGTTACCGTCATAAAGCGGTGAGCCGGACGAACCTCCTTCGGTTACACCATGACCAGATTCCGTTCCGGTCCAAATCACCCGCCAGTATCCCTGGTTGCTACCACCTCCCCAGGAGGATGTGATGTAGTTGTTGGTTGAGGTGGAAATCTTCTTGACATCGCTTGAGGGGTGATGAATCCCAACTCCACCTCCAAATATGGTGGTTGACTGCGTGTTCCAACCGTTGTAATAAGCGTTGTAGGCCTCCGGCACGTCGTTTCCGAGTTCAATTAACGCAAAGTCCGAACCAAGTGACATATTTTGATGGCCGCGGGCAACGATGCTACCGCCCATCATAATGTTGGTAAGAGGTGCGTTTCCTTCGTCACACTCCGGACGCTCATAATTGAACCAAAAACGCAATTGATCCTGATCTGCCTGACTGTTGACCACCCCGCTGATACAGTGAAAAGCTGTGAGAATGTACGGGGTGCAATCCAACGCTGTGTTGTTCATTAAAACCCCTGAGCACCAAAACGTCCCTCCACCTTCGGTAATGCGCATACGCACCACACCGCGTTTCTGGTCTTGCCAATCGTCGCCTTCGGGGCAGTTTATGTCAACCTGGCAGGGATCTGAACTACGGGCGCTGGCAGCCAGATCGCGATATTGATGCCCAAGTGCTTCAATAACCAAACGCCCTTTACCGGCAGCCGATACAGGCTCGTAGTACTCAAGAATGATCTCATCACTGGCCATTAAATTGGTGGCAAATGATCCCGATTGAGTATTAAAAACAGAGGTATATCCTCCTTCTATCACGGTTTGATCCGGGCTGTAGAAAAAGAGCTCTGCACCATCCGGCAGATAAAAGTCACTGAAGTACAACTCTGTAGCAATAGCTCCCGGAGAGGCAATGCGGAGCTTCCATACCATATCACCATTGGGAAGTGTAAACCACTCACCCGCATTCTCATGCGACAATCTCAATTCAATTTTTCTACCGTCAAAAGGCAATTCCCCTTTGCTCTCGCGCAACTCATCTTCAGCGGCTACAGCGTTCATGTCAAGAGCGGGAACTTCGTATACCAGTAGGTCGTTATCAAAAACGTCAAGGCCCTGGCGAAAACTCACCGGCGTACCATCTGTTAAAAGTTGACCTTGGGCAATTGGGGCAATAAAAAATAAGGTGGCTGCCATGGCCAAAGCAGATATTCTTGCAAATGTCATTAATGGAAATTTAAACGGTTGAAAAAATGCATTCAAAATGCTCTTTCGCAAAGATACGAAAAACAGAGGACTTTTTTGTAACATCCCGCACCATCCTTGAATTGCTGAGAGCACAAACACCCCTTCCTTAACATTGATTAACTGGCATGAAGTTTTCAGCTCTGCAGTAATAAAGGTATCTTAGCACTTTAAACGCTTTCCATGAAAAATATTCTTTCCCTTATTTTATTCGCAGCAACATTGATTTCTGCGCAAGCCCAACCCGCGCGTGATCTCGGGCCTGTAGAGAAGTTCAATGCGCTGATGTTTCACATTCAAAGATCTTATGTTGATGAAGTGGATGCGGACAAACTTGTTGAAGCAGCCATAGAGGCACTGCTCGAAGAGCTGGATCCACACTCGATGTATATTTCTGCTGAGGAAATCAGGGAAATGAATGAACCGCTGGAAGGTAATTTTGAAGGCATTGGCGTGCAATTCAACATTATGCGAGACACCATCGTGGTTGTTTCGCCCATAGCAGGCGGACCTTCAGAGAAACTTGGAATTCTAAGTGGCGACCGGATCGTACAGATTGAAGGTGAAAACGTGGCCGGAGTGGGCATTAAAAACCGTGATGTGATGCGTTTACTGAAAGGCAAAAAAGGCACCCAGGTTAAAGTGGGGATTCGCAGAAAAAGCACTCCGGAGATTCTTGACTTCACCATTACCCGCGACAAAATTCCTATTTACAGTGTGGATGCCCACTACATGGCCGCGCCGGAAATCGGATACATCAAGGTTAACCGATTTGCGGCTACCACCATGGATGAGTTTAGAAAAGCGCTCAAGGAATTGAACGAGCAAGGAATGCAGGACCTGATTCTCGACTTGCAAGGCAACGGCGGCGGCTTGCTCAAAGCGGCTGTTGAAATGGCTGACGAGTTTCTGGAAGGCCAAAAAATGATTGTTTACACCGAAGGAAGAGCCTATCCGCGACGAGATACCAAAGCGCGGGTGAATGGAAATTTTGAGAAAGGCCGCCTGGTCATTTTGATTGACGAAGGCTCAGCGTCAGCCAGTGAGATTGTTTCGGGAGCTGTACAGGATTGGGATCGCGGATTGATTATTGGCCGACGGTCTTTTGGAAAAGGTCTCGTTCAAAGACCCATTGAACTACCTGATAGCTCCGTGGTTCGTCTTACGGTTCAGCGCTACTACACCCCTTCGGGCCGGAGTATTCAAAAACCCTATACAGAAGGTGTTAAAGCATACAAAAGCGAAAAGTTCGAGCGCTTCTTTAAAGGGGAACTCACCAGTGCCGATAGCATCAATTTACCGGACTCGTTGAAGTACTACACCAGCAGAAACCGCTTGGTTTACGGTGGAGGAGGTATCATGCCGGATATATTTGTACCGCTCGACACAACTGCTTTCAGCGATTTCAATACAGCACTCATCAGAAAGGGTGCCTTCAATCAATTCAGCCTTGATTATACCGAAAAGCACAGAAAAAGCCTGCTCAAAAAGTTCCCAACTGTTTCTGACTTCATTGAGGGCTTCGAGATGCAAGAAAGCATCATTGACGAGTTTTTCTCTTTTGCCGAAAAAGAAGGGGTGGAATTCAATGAAGAGGAGTACAACAGGTCTAAATACCTAATTGACAACAGGCTCAAAGCTCTTATAGCACGAAACCTTTGGAATACCAGTGCATACTACCAGGTGTACAATCCTTTTTGGCCCATCTACCAACGGGCCATTGATGTGCTTGAAGGTGACGCATACAACGCTGTGAACCTCGCTGATTATTAATGCGGATTTGTTAATGATTCGTTAATTGGCAGGCCGCATTTTTAGGTGCTGCCCCAGAATGGTTAGCTTTGCATGTAACATAAAAATCAAGATTATCATGAACAGTACATTGAAATACGGATTGATGGGGGTAATCGCAGTGGCATTGATTGCCAACGTGTACCTCATGATGACTGGCGCCTATTCAGGTGATTCAAGTGCACCCAAACCTTCTTCGAGCGCTGCAAGTGCAGCAGCCAGCAAAGCAGAGCGCACTGCAACAACAACGTCGCCTGTTACTGAGGAAGCCTACACCGGCCCGATTACAGTGATAAATTTTGCGCAGCCCATGCACGACTTTGGTGCTATCAAGCAAGACACTGAGAACGCTCACACCTTTACCTTTACCAACACAGGTACAGAGCCGTTAATTATTGAGAATGCGAAAGGTTCATGTGGCTGCACCGTGCCTAAGTATCCCAAAGAGCCTATTCCTCCCGGTGGAACCGGAGAAATTGACATCGTGTACAAGCCCGGTAAGCAGAAAAACAAGCAGACTAAAACTGTTACAATTACCGCTAACACCGAGCCCCGCACTACCACTCTTACCATCAGCGCGAACGTTGAGGAAGTGTAAGAAAGGGGTTTTCAAAAATCAAACGAGCCTCTGATTCAGGGCTCGTTTTTTTTTTGCCTGTTAGCAAGCACAACCAACAGAAAAAGCTACCTGTGTTCAATAGAAGGGCCACCGCAAGCCACGAACCGGAAAATAAAACACCGCGCTCACCAGAAGAAACAGGTGAATCTATCTTCTCTTCCGCCATGGGTGTTTCATTCATCTTTATCTGCATTCCTCAAGCACCGGATGATAACCAGAATAGGTCAGGCGTCAATCAAATGCTACATACCGAAAAGTGGCCTATGGTTGCCACCAACACGGTTGTATATCTGCGAAATGTAACCGCTTTTCACCGTAACGACAGCATGGTAGCAATGACAGACGGGGAGCAAACATCTGTAAGCCGATTACGTAAGGCGGAGTTTCTGAATAAATCCATCTAAGAAAGACCTCCAGGCCTTCCAAATCAATCATCTCCGCTCGACTTCTTAGTTCATCACCAACCCCGCTCTGGGTAGCTCAACCCTCACGGTGGTGCCTCCATTGCTGTTTCGTTCTATGGTGAGTTTACCACGATGGGCTTCAACAAGGTCGCGAACAATAATCAGCCCTACCCCGGTTCCTTTTTCCCCAAAAGTGCCCACGGCAGAGCTCAGGCGCTCACGATGCGGCAGCGCATCAATCAAATTTTGCTCCATGCCCTCACCGGAATCCTCAACTTCCAACACCGTGAAAGTGGCGGTTTCGCTGATGGTGACCGTCACCGTTCCGCCACGCGGACTAAATTTAAGTGCGTTGGTAATGACATTGGTAGCAATGCTTTTGAGTTGGGTTTCATCAGCATGGATGAGTGCACAACCCCTGTTCACAAACTTCAGATTAACATCTTTGAGTCGGGCACTATTGTCAAACAACTCTTTGAGCGTTTCAATAAAACCATCTGTGCGGATATCGCTCGGTCGGCTCACCACCTGACCCTGAGCTGTATGCGACCAGTTGAGAATATTGTTGAGCGTTGTAAGGCTGGTTTCCGTTTGGTTCTGAAGCATACCCAGCCATTCTTTGAACTGTTTTTCATGCAGGCTTTGGTCATCCATCATTCGCAGCAATGAAGAAATATTAGCCAACGGAGCCCGCAAGTCGTGCGAAAGCACCGAAATAATGCGATTTTTAAGCCTGTTCGATTCCATCAACTCGCGCTCCTGACGTTTAATTTCCTCATGCTGTGCACGCAAACGACCATGAGCTTCCTTTTCTATCAACAAGGATTTTTTCCGCATTCGCACCAACCTTGTGAGCAAGACCACAACCGTTGCCAAAAGCACCCCCAGTAAAGAGAGCGCAATAATAACTTTACGCTGAAAGAATACACGTTCCGGCTCGTGGGCAGTTTCAGAAGGATTTCCACCTGAACCATCGAGCAGGGAGCCCGTTTGATACCGTTGCATTGCAGCTGCCAACTCCTGTCGCGCCAATTCATTTTGAAGACTGTCGTTGAATGCCTTAAGCCGCTCGTGATACACCAACGCGTCTTTAAACTGCCCGGTTTCTTTAAAGAAGGTTACCAGTCGCTCCAGCATTTCGCGCTTTAATTGGAACGCGCCCATTCGTTGAGCAGCCATCAGAGCTTGCTCGAACCTACTCTGAGCACGTTGTACGTAGTTCTTTCGGAGATAAACCTCGCCCAATCCTTTGTTGGCGTGGTAAAAACCGGGATCTATTCCATGTTCTTCGCTAAGTCTGAGTGTTTCTTTAAAAGCCTTTTCGGCAGAATCCAAATCGTTATTTTCAATGTGCAGGTATGCAAGTCCGTTTAAGGCAATCGCCATTGCAGCAGGCATTTCCAATTCCTCTCGAAGTGCTATGGAACGCCGGGCATAGTAAAATGCACTGTCCAAGGCCCCCTTTTTCTGATACATCAACGACAGGTTGTGCTTATTCTGAGCTAATCTGTAGGTATTTTCCGTTTCAATATTCAGTACTCTCGCACGATGAAAATGGCGTGCTGCAAGATCAAACTCGCGGAGGTCACGGCTATATAAATCCCCCAGGTTGTTTTCAATCACAGCCAGTCGGTCTTGATTTTCTGTTTGTTGAAAAAAGTGACGAACCTCCAGAAGAATTTCGAGGGCCTTACTGTACTGATCTGTATGTTGGTATGTTGATGCCAGATTGGTTTTGAGCTTTTGCAGAAAGTCCACATCTCTGTCGCCACAATACTCTACTGCTCTTTGAAAATGTTCGAGGGCGTCATTGTGACGGTTTTGAGAACTAAGAATGGTAGCTACCTCGGCGTGTGCATCAGTGAGCATGATTGTATCGCCACGTTGAACAGCGATGCTGAGTGCCCGTTGTGCGGCCTCCATGGCATCCTTAAGCTGCCACCCGTGTCGCAACCACCTGGCTTTGTTGTGGTAAAAGCGAAAACGCAACTCAGAATCAGCATGATCGTAAAGCCAAGCTGCGGCAGATTCCAGCAGACCATCAGCCAACGACATCTCTCCGGCATCGATAGCCGTTTCAATGGAGTCAAGCAATTGCGAAGCTTCAGATTTGTTGTCAGAGGCTATTAACCCATGATTGAGAATCAACCCAACAAAAAACACAAGAGTAACCCGGAAATACATCCATTCCCTGGAAAAATGCTGAAGCCGCATATCGGAAAGCGCGATTTGCATCAAGCTCAATTTTTCTGTTTCTAAACTAAAACGCCAAGGTTGTGAAAGGTTGTCTTACAAGTGTGAAAGGTAATATAAGCGAATGAGAACAGACTCCACCGCGCAATCCTGGCTCAACTCACCTGTATGGCCACGCGGTAAACATCCAAATAGTCTCGCTCGATGTTTTTGACGGGTTGTCCGTATCCTTTTACCACCGTAGCTGTGAGTAAGCTCGGTTGGTGACCACTTTGGTCTCTTGATACGATGCAAAGTCAAGAATTTTCTGCTTGCGTTTTTACCGGAAGCCTTTCTTTGCTTATTGACCTTAACTTTGCAAAAGGAACAAAACGAAATGAATCTTCGCTGCAATCTGAAAATATGGGCGTTGGCGCTTTTATCGGGCTTTACCTGGGGTTCGTGCGAAAGCCAGAGTTCACCCGCTGTCAGTAACGGCATCAAAACACAGCCAAACGAACAAAGAAAAATGAGAGTAGAAATCTGGAGTGATGTAATGTGCCCTTTTTGTTACATGGGCAAACGAAAATTTGAGAAGGCGTTGATGCAGTTTGAGCATTCAGAAAAAATTGAAATCGAGTGGAAAAGCTTTCAGCTTTCTCCTGATATGCAGACCAATCCGGATATAAGTGTGCACGAATCGCTGGCCGCCATGAAGGGGATGAGCACCGAACAGGCGCGATTGCTGGGTGAGCAGGTTGCGGCCCGCGCAGCGCAGGAAGGACTTATCTATAACTTTGATCAGGCCGTAGTGGCCAATTCATTCAATGCACACCGCTTTTCGCACCTCGCTAAAAAGCATGGCCTGCAGGATGAAGCCGAGGAAGCGCTTTTTAAGGCCTATTTCACCGAGGGTAAAAACATTGACGACCATGAAACACTGGCCGAACTGGGTGCTTCGCTGGGGATTGACCACAGCGAGGTCCTCGGCATGTTGAACAGCGATGAATACGACGATGAAGTTCGCATGGATGTGCACGAAGCCCGACAAATAGGCGTAACGGGTGTACCGTTTTTTGTGTTCAACAGAAAATACGCGGTATCAGGTGCGCAGGAATCAAGCGTTTTTCTGGAGACTTTACAGAAGTCGTTTCAGGAGTGGACGGCAGACGGCAGCAGGAATTGACGCCTTTTTTTGCTTCAAAACGATTGATCAATGACAGCGAATTTTTGCCTGCTCAACTCCTCCATTTCATTTCTCAAGAAAACGGACCATCCATTCATACCCCAAGCCGTTAGGAACCCAAAAACTGCCGCAAAACGTAGTGGAGTATTCCGCCATTGAGGTAATAATCAACCTCTATACGCGAATCCAGCCTGCAAAGCACTTCAAAATCCACTTTGCTGCCATCATTGCGCACAGCCGAAACCACCAGCTTTTTTTGAGGTGTGAGCCCAGCTGAAATGCCGCTGATCGAAAACTTTTCCGTTCCGTCGAGTTGCAGTGTATGGGCTGATTGACCGGTTAAATATTCGAGAGGCAATACACCCATGCCCACCAGGTTGCTGCGGTGAATGCGCTCGTAACTTTCCGCTATGACCGCTTTAATACCCAGCAACGTGGTTCCTTTGGCAGCCCAATCGCGCGATGAACCCGAGCCGTATTCTTTTCCGGCGAGCACGATCAGCGGTGTATTGTCGGCTTTGTATTTCTGCGCAGCGTCAAAAACAGTCATCTCCACCCCGCTCGGAATATGCGTGGTAAATCCACCTTCATTCTTAGCCAGTTCGTTCTTGATACGCACATTGGCAAAAGTACCGCGTACCATCACTTCGTCGTTTCCGCGGCGTGAGCCGTATGAGTTGAAGTAGCGTTGCTCTACCCCACGATTGATGAGGTATTGCCCTGCCGGACTTGTGGCCGCAAAAGAACCTGCGGGCGAAATATGGTCGGTTGTAATCGAGTCACCGAGCTTAAGCAACACATGCGCACCCTCGATATCTTTTCCTTCGGGAGCTTCATCTGAAATTCCCTTGAAGAAAGGTGCTTCCTTGATATAGGTAGATTCGTCACTCCATTGATATACCTTTCCGGCCGGAGGTTGCATACGCTTCCACTGATCGTTGCCCTCAAATATTTCTCCGTAGTTTTTATCAAAGTCATCCGGTGACAGCACTTTGGCCATCAGCTCATTGATTTCGTCATTTGAAGGCCATATGTCCTTGAGGTAAACCGGCTCAAGATTGGGGTCGTAGCCGAGCGGTTCGGTATTCAGGTCAATATCCACCCTTCCGGCTAAAGCATACGCCACCACCAACATGGGCGACATCAGGAAATTCATCTTTACTTGCGGATGCACGCGGGCTTCAAAGTTTCGGTTTCCCGACAGCACTGATGACACAACAAGATCGTGATCGGTAACCGCTTTGGCGATATGGCGGGGTAGAGGACCCGAGTTACCGATACAAGAAGTACAACCATAGCCGACGGTGTGAAAACGCAGGGCCTCCAGATCATCCATCAAACCCGCTTTTTCGAGATAGTCCGTCACAACTTTAGACCCCGGAGCCAGCGATGTTTTGACCCATGGCTTTACGCCTATCCCGCGCTCAACGGCTTTGCGGGCCACGAGCCCGGCTCCAATCATTACGCTTGGGTTAGAGGTGTTGGTGCACGAAGTAATGGCTGCGATAACAATGGATCCGTCGCTCAAAGAGAAATCGTCATTGTGAAGACTTACCCGAACTGTTTTGAGTCCGTCCTTCAACCGGGTATCCATTTCGGCCGCAACGCACTGGTTGTCTACTCCTTTGTCGGGCTGTGAATTTCCTCCCTCGGATTTCCAGCGGCCCACTTCGCGCTCATCAATGGGAATGTATTTACGGTGATGGGCCGTTTCGAGCAATTCACCAAATTTCTGCTTAAAGTTGCGCATCAGGATTTTGTCCTGCGGGCGTTTGGGGCCCGAAACCGTAGGCTCAACAGTGCCCAGGTTGAGCTCCACAACCGAACTATAGCCAATTTGCGATTCATTTTCGCGCCACAACATGTTCGCCTTGCAGTATTTCTCCACAAGATCTATCTGCTCCTTGCTGCGGTTTGTTTTAGCCATGTAGTCAAGCGTACGGTCGTCGATGGGGAAGTAGGTTACTGTACAACCAAATTCAGGCGACATGTTGGCGATGGTGGCCCGGTCAGGCACAGATAGATTGTCGAGACCATTGCCAAACACTTCTACAAATTTCCCAACCACACCGTGTTCGCGCAGTAATTGTGTAATGGTGAGCACCATATCTGTAGCCGTGGTTCCCAGCGGCAATTTCCCGGTCAGTTTCAGCCCAACTACCTTGGGCATAATAAAGTAAATCGGTTGACCAAGGATGGCAGCCTCCGCTTCTATTCCGCCCACGCCCCAACCTACCACACCAATTCCGTTAACCATGGGTGTGTGGGAATCAGTTCCTACAAGCGTATCGGGAAATACATTTCCGTCGCGCTCAATGACACCTTGCGCCAGGTATTCGAGATTCACCTGGTGACAAATGCCCATTCCGGGCGGCACAACCGAAAAGTTGGCGAAGTTTTGCTGTGCCCATTTCAGAAATTCGTAACGCTCGCCGTTGCGTTCGTATTCGGTTTCCACGTTTTTCTCGTAGGAAGCGGATGTTCCGAAAAAGTCCACCTGCACACTGTGATCAATGACAAGGTCCACAGGAATGAGCGGATTGATTTTGTCGGGATCCTTTCCTTTGCGGGTGGCTTCGGCGCGCAAGGAGGCAATGTCTACCACCGCGGGTACTCCGGTAAAATCCTGCATCAGGACCCGGGCCGGCTTGTAGGGAATATCTTTGTTGGAAGCTACTGGTTTCCAACCGAGAAGGGTTTCAATATGTTCTCCGGTGATGGCGAAATCGTCATAATTCCTCAAAGCGTTTTCGAGCAGAATCCGGATTGAAAAAGGGAGTTTATCAATCGAATGACCTTGATCATGGAGTGCTTTCAGGCTCCAGTATGTTTTATCTCCACGGGGAGTTTCAAGTTTCTTTTTGGCGTTGTACGGGTCTTGACTCATTATTTTGGGCTTTGCCTAAATATACAAACTTTTAGGGCATA
>REDV01000134.1 GCA_007695365.1 Cryomorphaceae bacterium
GGTAGTGCTCGGTGAATACGATAAATCCTTCGGGTGAGAGGTAATAGTCCTCGGGTTCGAGGTTTTGTCGGGGCGAAAAGCTGCTGTTGCTGTCAGGCATTGGGCAAAGGTCGTAATAATGGCACAATCGCAACAGTGCAGAGCGCGGCTTTGTTCGCTTAGTGAGTTGCGGGTTGCGGGTGCCGGTATTCTTCGGAAAATGCTTTCTGCACAGCCTGATATGCGGGTTTTTTGCGACCGTGGTAGTCAATTACGCTCCACGAAGCACCCGGCCAGCAGTCGTTAAGCTGCCAGAAGAGGGTTCCCATACAGTGACCTTTTGCGGCCATGTGCGCATGGATGGCTGTGGTGAGGGCGTGGGTCTGTACGCGTTGTGATGCCTCAATAAATTCCTCCACGGATGCGGGTTTTTCGCGCAGTGCCTCCATGTGCCACCTGAGTTCAGCGTTTCCGATATAGCTTTTTTGTCGGTCTGTAAACGCCGGAGAGCCAATAAACATTCGTTCATCCGGTATATAGGGGCGCAGTGTTTCAATATCGGGATAACTCTGCATGCCGTATTCCACCATAAAGCGACCTACATTGCGCTCATAGGCACTGATTGGGTCGCGACCATGCCACACCCCCCAGTAGTGCATACTGCCGTGATTGAAATTTTCGGCCGTGCCCCAATTTCTTTGAGGGGTGGAAGGTACATAAGGTGTTTCGGGGTCGTTTTCAGCAACAATGTCGGGCAAAAGTTGATGAAAGATACGCTCGTAATTGGCCCACAATTGCTGCTGATGGGCTTCAGTGTAGCCGTAGCGTTCCTGCCAGCCCCAGTTTCGCCATGCAACTTCAATTTCGTTGTTGCCGCACCACAACACCACCGAAGGGTGTTTGCGAAGCCTGTTAACTTGTTGTGATGCTTCGAGTTGTGCGTTTTGAAGAAAATCGGCACTGCCCGGATACATCGTTCCGGCAAACATAAAATCCTGCCACACCATGATGCCCAGTGAGTCGCAAAGCTCGTAAAAGATGTCGCGCTCGTACACGCCGCCTCCCCACACGCGAAGCATATTCATGTGAGCATCAGCAGCGGCTTTCAGCAGGTTCCGGTAATCAGCATCCTTAACGCGTGGCAGAAAAACATCCTGCGGAACGTAGTTGGCCCCTTTGGCAAAAACAGGTGTTCCGTTGATTTTGAAATAGAACGACGTTCCAATCGAGTCAGGTTCGTTTACGAGTTCTACAGTGCGCAGGCCCATGTTGAGGTGGATTGAGTCCTGGGTCATTCCGCGATAACCAAGTTTGATCTCGAGCGGATATCGATGTGCTTCGCCGTAGCCGCGTGGCCACCATCTTTTGGGGTTTTGAATGCGCAGGGTGTCACACAGCCAGTGGGTTCCGGCGGGCAGTGCTACTTCGTGTTCCTTGTGGTTGAAATGCAGGGTAAATGTGCCGTTTCGGAATGCCATTACAAGGGCACATACCTGAACTTCGGCCAGGCTGTCGTTGATGCTGATCAGCCGATAATGACTTTCTTTGAGCATGCCTTTGCTTCTGAATTCCAGTCTCACAGGTTTCCAGATTCCGCGGGTTACCAGCCTCGGAGCCCAGTCCCACCCAAAATGGTAGGCAGCCTTGCGCACCCATGGGGCCAGTTTGAGCGAGTCATTGTCAGCGGGATACACATAATCCAGCGAGTCATAGACGTGTTCAAATACTTTTTGCAGCGGCTCAAACACCACTTTCAGCTCATTGGTGCCTTCCCGAATTAATTTTCGCACCGGAATACGGTAACTGCGAAACATGTTGCTTGTGCGGCGGATATGGTGTCCATTGAGGTAAATATCGGCATGGGTGTCTATGCCGTCAAAGACAAGATCGGCGGCGCGATGCTCCAATTGTTCGGCGTTCACCTCAAAAAGGCAGCGATACTCAAAGGTTTCGCTTTCTATCCAACGCAATTCGCGCTCCTGTGAAGCGTTAAAGGGGTTGTGTATCAGCCCTGCTGCGAGCAAATCGGTATGTACCGTGCCGGGAATTTCTGCCGCTACTGAGCCCAAACTGTCGTTCAGAAGTTGCCAGTTACCGCCGAGTTGCATCGTTTCTTGCAAAGGAAAGCTGTTAGAATCCATACAGCCACTTTGGATGATGAGTGATGCGAACAGGCCGACCCACAGCGCGGGCAGTGCTGCACAGGTTGACCAGAGATTTCGATTCCCGGAGGAGTGAGTTGGGCGCAACATGGTTAATAGCTCAGTGGATGGGCATGCAACCAGGCTGTGTAGCTCCACAATTGCAGCGCAAAAGCCAACAACAGGAGGAGATACCTGAGCCGCAGTTGTTCCATCGTTGCCGAAAGTACCAAAAACAGCGGAAAGAGCGTGGTGGCAAAACGCGTCATGGACGTAACTGAGCCGGAAGTTAGGGGTAGCAGGATGCCTATCCACACCAACACATTGAAGCTTAGCGGTAGTTTTCTCCAGCTCCACACAGCGAAAAGAATAAGCACGATGGTAAAAACCGAGTTGAACTGTGTAGCCGCATCGCCCTGTCTGAAGAGCGCCAGCAGCGGAAACATAAACTCACGGTACCAACCTTGTTGCGCAATGCTGAAGGCAAAGAAATATCCCGTTTCCAGCCACTGGTAATAGCAGTAGGCCAAAAAGGCGAGGGGCGCGGTGAGAAAAGCTGAGGTGTGCAGAATGTTTTGCCGACTGAAAACCCCTTTCCACTGAGGGCTGAACCCCATGAGCCAGCCCCGAGCCTCAAGGTGATAGAGGTACAGCGGCACCAGAACCACAATGCCGTTGGGTCGCACCAGGGACAAGGGTATGAGCAGTGCGGCGAGTAGCATGTAGCGGCGATGATGCACGGCGAGAAATGTTCCCAGTAGGAGCGACATGAACAAGGCCTCTGTGTAGAACATTGAGTAGTAAAAGGCAAAGGGAAAAAGCACCATCAGCAGCGAAAAGTAAAGGGCTTTGAGCGTGTTTTTGAACCACACAAAGCCAAGCTGAGCAAGCAAAATAGCCGTAGAGGCGCTCAGTAAAATGCTCCAAAAAAGCGCACTGTACAGGTAGTTCCAGCCTGTAAGCCACATGGTGGCGCGGTTCAATAAGGGGTACATCGGAAAAAACGCCCACGCGCTTTGATGGTACTCGTCATCTTTGGAGTAGCCCAGATCGCGCCGCGAGTGTACCTCCGGGTAGCCCTCGGTGGCGATGGTTTTGTACCAACCTACGTCGTTTTTGTACATGTCGTTGAGGTAATGTTGCAGAAGCGACTGGTTATGGGTTTCACCTGCCAGCACCATCGAAAAGAGCAAATACCCCACCTTTACCAATAAGGTGACACCAATCAAAACAAGCAGTGAGCGACGTGGCATATTGCGTTGTGGACTTGCTGCAAAGTAAAGGCTTTGGGGTGAGAGTGAGGGTGGGTTCCTCGGAAGCTAAAAGATAGCTTTTTTGAACAGGTATTTTCCCCTTATTTTGCAGGGATGAAAACAACCTTCTCCATTGGCGACGTTTCCTACCAAGCCGAGTTACAACACGGACACGACCTTTCGCTTGCCGTGGCACTCCAGGGTCCGCGAGCCTGGTATGTAGATAATCCGAAAATTGAGGCGGTCATGACCGATCGGTTTACCGGCAGCGTGGCACGTGGGGGCTCGGTAAACTTTTACGACGTGTGCTTTAATCCGCACGGCCATGGCACCCATACAGAATGTCTGGGTCATATCACGCCCCAGAAAGAATCGGTAAACGACGCCCTCCAATCCTTTTTTCTAACGGCCAGGCTGATTACCTTAGAGCCGGCTACCCTCAGCAGCGACCGCTCGGAGTGGGTGCGCGCAGGCGATCGGGTGATACTGCCCGAGCAACTCGCCAATGCCATGGGCAAAGCTCCAGTGCAGGCGTTGATTGTGCGCACCCTGCCCAATCCTGAGTCGCGACGTGAAAAAAACTACAGCAGTACCAATCCGGCCTACTTCCTGCCCGAAAGCATGGATTGGCTAAATTCCTTTGGCATTGAGCACCTGCTTACTGACTTGCCCAGCGTGGATCGCGAGGAGGACGGAGGACGGCTGGAGGCTCACCACCGCTTCTGGAATGTGCCGCACAACCCGCAAAAACACAAAACCATCACCGAACTGATTTACGTACCTCACCAGGTGGTTGATGGACTCTACCTGCTTAACCTGCAGGTTGCCGCGCTCGAAAATGACGCCGCGCCCAGTCGCCCGGTGATTTACCCTGCACTACCGATATGAATATTGAGGATTTCAGAGCGTATTGCATCGCCAAACCGGGTGCGGAGGAAAGCTTTCCGTTTGACGAGAACACACTCGTATTTAAGGTGGGCGGAAAAATGTTTTGCGCACTGGATGTGGACGAATTTGAAAGCTTCAACGCCAAATGCGACCCCGACAGAGCCATTGAACTGCGTGAGCGCTATAGCGGTATTCTACCCGGCTACCACATGAGCAAAAAACACTGGAATACGGTTATGGCCGACGGTTCGGTGCCTGATGAACTTATGAAACAGCTGGTTGATGATAGCTATACTCTCGTGTTCAACACGCTACCGCGCAAAAACCGAGATTCCATTCAACCCAAATCACATTGATCATGAAGCAATCCAACATCGCCAAACTCATCGCATCCTGGTTTTTTCAGGGACTGCTCGTTATTGTACCCCTCGCTTTGCTCGGATATGTGGTATATGCCCTGTTTACGTTTCTGGATCGCCTGATTCCGTTTCAAATTCCGGGTTTGGGTATCCTCACCCTACTCGTCATTATAACCTTGCTGGGGTTTTTGGGATCTACCATTGTGGCACAGCCCATCAAATGGTGGTTCGAGGAAATGCTCAACCGTGTGCCGCCGCTCAAATCCCTGTACGAAGCTGTTTCTGACCTGATGAGTGCGCTGGTGGGCAATAAAAAACGCTTCGACAAACCTGTGTTGGTAAAACTTCACGCTGAATCAGACCTCTACAAGCTGGGTTATCTCACCCAAAGCGATCTGAGTAAACTGGGTATTCCACATGGAATGGTGGCTGTGTACTTGCCTCATTCCTATAATTTTTCGGGCAACCTCTTTATCGTACCGGCTGCACATGTTACGCCGCTCGACAGCAAGAGCATGGATGTAATGAAGTTCATCGTGTCGGGTGGAGTAACCGAGCTGGCAGATCCGGAATCAGATGTCGAAGAACAGCCTTAACCTCCTGCTGCTCCACACCATTGTGCTCATCTTTGGTTTTACGGGCATTCTCGGAAAACTGATTACACTTCCCAGTCATCATTTGGTTTGGTACCGCATGCTGATTGCTCTGGCAGCTATCGCGATGTATATGCCACTTGTGAAGGTGAGTGCCAAAGCGGGAAAAAGACGCATCGCTGCCCTCATTGTGACCGGGATGATTACCGCAGCTCACTGGATTACCTTTTTCGAGGCCATCAAAGTATCCACGGTATCCGTAACACTTGCCTGCCTGAGTACAGCCACGCTTTTTACCGCACTGATTGAACCCCTGTTCTTTCGCCGTCGCATCAGCGCGTCAGAAATCATCATGGGTGTCTGTATCATTGCCGGACTGGGTATGATTTTCAGCGTGGAAACCCAATATGCATGGGGGATTGGTCTGGCCGTACTTTCGGCATTTCTAGCTTCGCTGTTTAATGTACTCAACGGCATTTTTATCCGCAGCGACAGACCCTCGCGCATTGCACTTTACGAGATGATTGGCGGCGTTTTGCTGATCAGCGTCTATCTGAGCCTGCGAGGCGATTGGAGTGCCGGTTATTTCCGCGTGTCGGAAGCCGACTGGCTTTGGCTGCTGCTGCTGGGAACGGTATGCACCGCCTTCGCTTTTGTGGTGGGTGTAAAGGTGATGGAGACCATTTCGCCCTTTACCGTGTCGCTCACCATCAATCTTGAGCCCATCTACGGCATCATCCTTGCCTGGTTTATTTTCGGAGCGGAGGAGCAGATGAACTTCGGATTTTATTTGGGAGCCTTTGTTATCTTCGCAACCGTTTTCACCAACGCTTATCTTAAGCGACGTAAATTGCGAACTTCCTGATGTTTCTGCAGCGAATTGCACTGGTTTTTGTGACTGTGATGAGCGGTGCAGTAATGTATGCCCAAAACTCAGCCCCGCAAATCCGCAACCTCAAAGCCGAGGCTGACACAGTATCCGGAGAAGTGGTCATTACCTACGACTTAATAGACCCCGACAGCCGTGAGGTGGAAGTGTTTTTGCGCGCCTCCAACGACTACGGTCAAACATGGCTCGTATATACGCACAGTGCGCGTGGTGACATCGGAAGGGATGTACGCCCCGGAAAAAACAAGCGTATTGTGTGGGCCTACAACCGCCGGGCCGGAAATGTGCTCGATTTTTACGTGAAGGTGATTGCCGATGACGGCCAGAATCCCGGCTACGAGAATATCACAGGTAAAGTAGCAGAAGGCAGATTGCAACGCGATATCCTCACCATGCAAGGTCCACGGCACTACCTCACCGGAGCCCCGGGGTTGGAAATAGCCCAGCGCCTACTCACCAATCGCCTGCACGACCTCGGTATGGATGTGCGGCGACAAAAGATTATGCTCGGAAGCTACGAAGGACAGAATATCTCAGGGCAATTGAGGGGTGATGTGACCGAAACGGATGTCATCATGGTGGCTGCACACTACGACACCGACGGTGAATCGCAGGGGGCCAATGACAATGCCTCAGGTGTAGCTGTGATGCTGGAAGCTGCGCGCATATTAACCGAAGTTAAATTGCGTAAAAGTGTGGTCTTTGTAGGATTCGACCTCCAGAAACAAGGCGGGATAGGAAGTCGCAGGTATTTGCAAAAGCTCTCCGAGTATGAGCGAAAAAACATCAAAGCTGCGTACATTCTCGATAATGTAGGCAGGTACAGCGATGTGATTTTCACCCAACAGTTCGACCCTCCACAGAAAAGAATGTTTACCGCCCTGGTTCCACGGCTGGAAAGCGAACAGTGGCGCGGCAATTTTCTGTTTGCCATCAGCGATGAAAACAGCATCCCTGCGCGAAACACTTTCGCAACCACTGCCGAGGTGGCTACACCCCAATTTCGGGTAGAGGCCCTCAAAGTACCGGCTGTAGGCGCCGAAAAAGTTCTCTTCGGGAGCCACATGTTTCTGCCTTTTTGGGAACAGGAAATACCCGCCGTGTTGCTCACGGATGGTGCCGAATCCCGAAAAACCGATTATGCCGTAAGTGAGGATATTGCCGATAAGCTGGACTTTGAGCGAATGGGCGAAGTGGTGCGAGCTCTGGTGGCAACCATCGCCGAAAAAGCCGGATATATTCACGGAGATGTGCAGGTGTCCGGAATCTCCCTCAAGGAACAAGGCATGACCCGCAGGCCACCCGATCACCTGGTGGACTACCATCTTTACCTTACCGATGATGATGAAATCCTGAAAGTTCGTATCAACCACCCGGAGCACGGTCGCCTGAAACTGCGGTTGGTCGACCCTTCCGGTGAAGTGTTTTATCAATCGCGCATAGACCTCTACTACAACAGTGTAATCAACATCGATATCAGCTACCTCCCAAAAGGAGTGTACCTCGTAAACCTTGTGGGTTCACATTTCGACGAAATCAAGGAGTTTGTGCTGCGCTAAGCCTTCGCATTGTTGTTAACTTTGCCGGCGTTCGGTTGTTACAAGGTGAACACAACAGACAAAACTCCAGCTATGAACGAAACCTCCGCACAGGTTTACTGCCCGAATTCTCACGCCTACCAACGATTTGAAACCCGCCCTGTACGTGTGGGTTCTGTGGTGATTGGCGGCAGCAACCCCATCCGGGTGCAGTCTATGACCACCACCGACACCATGAACACAGAGGCTACGGTGGCGCAATCCATCCGTATGATTGAAGCCGGTTGCGAATTGGTGCGTATCACTGCTCCCAGTAAAAAAGATGCTGAAAACCTGGAGCACATCAAGGCTGCTATCCGTGCGGCGGGCTTCGACACTCCGCTGGTGGCCGACATTCACTTTACGCCCAATGCTGCGGAAATTGCGGCCAGCATTGTAGAAAAAGTGCGCGTAAACCCCGGTAATTACGCCGACAAAAAGAAATTCGAGAACATAGAATATACCGACGAAAGCTACCAGGCAGAACTGGAGCGCATCCGTCACCGCTTTTCACCGCTCGTGGCGCTTTGTAAAGAGCACGGAACAGCTATGCGCATCGGCACCAATCATGGCTCACTGTCAGACCGCATTCTGAGTCGCTACGGCGATACCCCGCTGGGAATGGTTGAATCGGCCATGGAGTTTTTGCGCATTTGCCGCGATATGGACTATCACGATGTGGTGATTTCCATGAAGGCAAGCAACCCGCAGGTAATGGTGCAGGCATACCGATTGCTCGTAAACCACATGATGGAAGCCGGAATGAATTACCCGCTACACCTCGGGGTTACCGAAGCCGGTGATGGCGAGGACGGACGCATCAAATCGGCCGTGGGTATCGGAACCCTGCTCGAAGATGGTTTGGGCGACACCGTGAGGGTCTCCCTTACAGAAGAGCCCGAAGCCGAAATCCCCGTAGCCCAAAAACTGGTTGAGCGCTACCAAAACCGCCCCGACACACCCGTGGAGGCTGTGCCGCGCGACAATGATGCCTTTACCTACGAGCGACGCAAAACCCGGGAAGTACTGCACACCGGCGACCGCAACGTTCCGTGTGTGGTGCACGATTTGAGCCGAAGAGAAAAAATAACCCCGGCATCACTCTTTCCGCTGGGTTACCGCTATTCCGTACAGCTCGATAAATGGAATATCGCCGATCTGGCCTGCGATTTTGTGTACGCCGGATCTCAAAACATTGATTTTGAAATTCCGGGTACGCTGAGCATTATTCACGACTTTGAGACCTGGCAAGCAGAATCACACAAAGACCGCCGCTATCCCTTGTTGAGTCTGGAGCAATGGCAACAGGAAGGCCCTGGAATCAACACCACAGCTTTTGTAGAGACAGATATCAACCACCTCAACGCGGGTTTGCTGGACCAACTCAAAACAGCAAATGTAATTCTGGTGCTTACCACGCAGCACGCCCACGGAATGGCCGAACAGCGCGCAGCTGTGTTCAAGATGATGCACGCTGATTGTGATGTGCCGGTGATTGTGCGCCGCGATTACGACACGTCCGACGAGGAAACCTTTATGCTCCACAGCGCAACCGACCTCGGGGCGTTGCTGCTCGACGGCCTCGGTGATGGAATCTGGCTCAACGCACCGCACATTCCGCTTGCGCGCATCAACCAAACGGCATTTGGCATTTTGCAAGCAACCCGCACGCGCATATCCAAAACCGAGTACATCAGCTGCCCGTCATGTGGAAGAACACTGTTTGACCTGCAGGAAACCACAGCCAAAATCAGGGCGCGCACCCATCACCTGAAAGGGGTGAAAATCGGAATCATGGGCTGTATTGTGAATGGGCCCGGTGAAATGGCCGATGCCGACTACGGCTACGTAGGAACCGGTGTTGGAAAAATCACCTTGTACCGCGAAAAAGAAGTGGTGAAGCGAAACGTGGACGCAGAGCACGCTGTAGATGAATTGATTGAACTGATAAGATCTAACGGAGATTGGGTAGAACCCGCAACAGAAGAGTAGAAAGATGGTGGCAGAAAACGGAACCGCAACGCGCACAGCGATTATTGCGGGATGTACGGGATTGATAGGAACAGCTTGCCTTGACATAGTGTTAAACGAAGACCGCTACGCAAAAGTGATCGCGCTGAGCCGGCGCCCGCTTCACAGGGAGCACCCCCGACTCGAAAACAAGGTGGTGGACTTTGACAGACTTGAGGAGTTTATCAAAGACATTCGTCTGGACGACGCCTATTGCTGCCTGGGCACAACCATTAAGCAGGCCGGCTCGCAAGAGGCGTTCAAAAAAGTGGACTACGAGTACGTTATGCGCTTTGCCCGTTGCGCTCGCGAAGCCGGTGCCAAAAGATTGATGCTGGTGAGTGCCGTGGGTGTTTCGGCTGACTCGCGGATTTTTTACAACCGCGTAAAAGGAGAAGTGGAGCGCGATGTAAAGCAACTCGGCTATCCGGTGCTTCATATTTTCAGGCCGTCGCTGTTGCTGGGCAACCGGCGCGACTTTCGGTTTGGGGAGCGGGTGGCCGCTGTGCTGATGAAGGTTCTGAAACCTCTGTTGATTGGCGGTTGGACCCGATACCGCGGTATTTCAGGACTGCGGGTAGCACGTGCCATGCGGGCGGCAGCGTTCAGCGCAAAGGAAGGAGTCCATACCCACGAATACCGCCAAATGCAGGAACTTACAGGCGGTCGCTAAGCAGTTTTTGCGCAATTATTTCATCCAAATACTTACTTTAGAGGCATGAAAACCCTCGCCCCCACCACCCGTTGGAATGTACTTCCACGCGCTGATCAACAAAAGGTTGACAGCCTAAAGGATGCCCTTGGTATTGACCGGAACCTATGCGAAATACTGGTGCAACGTGGCATCACTTCCTTTGAAGAAGCGCGAAGTTTTTTCCGGCCCGATATGAGCCAGCTTCACGACCCCTTTCTCATGGCCGATATGGAGGCCGCCGTGGAGCGCGTCATTCAGGCCCTGGGTGATGGCGACCGCATTATGGTGTATGGCGACTACGATGTGGACGGTACCACATCTGTAGCTGTGGTTTATTCGGTGCTGAGGCGCGTAACCGAACAGGTGGAATACTACATTCCCAACCGCTATACCGAAGGCTACGGACTGAGCAAAAAGGGCATTGACACCGCAAAAAAGAACGGAGTTTCGCTCATCATTACCCTCGATTGTGGCGTGAAAGCCGTTCAACTGGCGGACTACTGTGCAGAACTCGGCATAGATCTGATTGTGTGCGACCACCACCGCCCGGGAGCAGTTTTGCCTCGCGCAGTGGCCGTACTCGACCCGAAACGCGAAGATTGCGCCTACCCCTACAAGGAATTGTGCGGCTGCGGTGTGGGCTTCAAGCTGATGCAGGCGCTCAGTATGCGGGGAGTATTTGGTTTTTCGGTGTGCATGGACTACGTAGACCTCGTGGCGCTGGCCATTGGCGCCGATATTGTGCCCATCACCGGCGAAAATCGCGTACTCGCTGCGCTGGGACTTGAGAAAATCAACAACAACCCCGGTGAGGGCATTCGCGCCATATTGCAAACCGCCAACTTTAAGCGCACCTTGTCTGTTTCGGATGTGGTGTTTGTAATTGCGCCGCGTATCAATGCCGCCGGCCGCATGGAATCAGGAAACCGAGCCGTGGAGCTGCTCGTTTCAAGCCAGGAAGATCTTGCAGCCCTGTTGAGTGAAACCATCAACGGCCAAAATCTGCAGCGCCGCGAGTTGGACCAGGCCATTACTGCACAGGCGCTCCAAATGATTCAGGAAGACCAGGTGCTGATGGATGCCAAAACAACCGTGCTTTTTCACCCCGACTGGCACAAGGGCGTGATTGGCATCGTGGCCTCGCGCCTTACCGAAACCTATTACCGGCCAACCATCATTCTTACAGAATCCAACGGTAAAGCAACCGGTTCTGCGCGCTCGGTAAAAGACTATGACGTGTACAACGCCATAGAGGCCTGCAGCGATTTACTCGACCAGTTTGGCGGACATGCTTTTGCGGCCGGACTGACCCTGCCCGTAGAGAACATTGTGCTTTTTCGCAGCAAGTTTGAAGAGGTCGTATCGGCCACCATTCGCCCGGAACAACTTATTCCCGAAATTGAGATTGACCTGGAGATTGACTTCGCGGATATCACTCCGAGGTTTTTCGCAGTATTGAAGCAGATGGCCCCCTTTGGCCCCGGCAATATGAACCCCGTTTTCATCACGCGGCATTGCATCAACGCAGGGTACAGCAAAACAGTTGGCTCCAATCACCTCAAATTTCACGTGTGCCAAACCAGCAATCCCGGCATAACGATGAACGGTATTGGGTTCGGGCTGGCAGAACACTATCCCGAAGTGGCCGATGGCCAACCTTTCTCCCTCGTTTACACCTTAGAGGAAAACGAATTTAACGGGCGCACTTCACTTCAACTCAAGGTGAAGGACATTCGCTTTGAGCCCTGATCAGCGTTTCTTACGACTTAACACGCTTAATGCTGCAGCCCAATTGACGGGTTGAATTGGGATCGATGGTTTTTCCGGCAATCATGTTTGCGATGGCGTCGGAAAGCCATGTTTCCTTTACCTCCGCCGAAGCGTTGACATTGTCGTCAATGGCCCCTTTGTACACCAGTTTCATGTCTTTGTTAAACAGGTAGATGTGTGGTGTGGTAAGCGCCCCGAAAGCATCGGCCACCACGTGGTTGGCATCCACCACGTAAGGCATGGTATAGCCTTCCTTTCGTGCTTGCTCCTGCATTTTCTCAAACGAGTCCACCCCATCGCGAAAAGCCTCGTTGGAGTTCACCAACACCATACCCACACCAGCTTTTTCTGCCACCTGGTGCATGGGGTTGTAACGATTTTCCCAGCCTTCGCTGTTTTTGCCGGGGTTACCCACCACAAACGGACAGGTATTGCATGAAAAAACCACCAGCAGGCCATTTTCTTTTTTCATATCCTTGAGGATCATGTTCTTGCCCGATACATCTTTCATTTTTACATCGGCCTTGGGCGCCGCAGCCCCGATTTCCAGTATGGGGTTGTTGATCTCTTTGCAGGCCATGATAGCCGCAGCGGCAATGGCTAATGCGATAATCAGTTTGTTTTTCATGGTTGTGTGTTTTGAAGGTTAAAACTAGCCAGATGAAATGAGTGAACGCTCTTTTCCGGCGTTAAAATTAGCAAACGCCATACGGAGGAGATTGTTTAACCCGCGTAATACAATGGGCCGAAGCCAATGCATACTTTGGGGTTGCGGCTATAGATAATGGCTCTAAATAAATTGTTTAACGACCGGCTTGTTGATGCTGTAGCAGTATAGTACCGGACCTAAAGCACCTGTTAAAAGTTTGCAATCCCCAACTTTTTT
>REDV01000135.1 GCA_007695365.1 Cryomorphaceae bacterium
ACTTTTTATCCAATCACTTTCTCGATTCTACAAACAGCATCCTCATTTTCCCTTTACCCTTTGCCTCAATCTCGCCCCGAAGTTCACAATTGAACTCATCTTTTACCAGCTCATATGTCGCTTCACTGATATTCACCTTTCCCACTTCGCCGGACGATTCCATCCTGGATGCCGTATTCACCGTATCGCCCCAGATGTCGTACTGGAATTTTTTGACGCCCACAATTCCGGCTACTACCGGACCAGTGTGGATGCCGATGCGGATTTCGAAATAGGGTAGGTTGTTGGCGATTTTACGCTGTTTGCCTTCCTCTACAAAATCCCGCATTTCAAGCGCTGCGCGAATCACCTTCACGGCGTGATCATTTGTTGGAGTAGGCAGTCCGCCCGCTGCCATGTAGGCATCGCCAATGGTTTTAATTTTTTCGATACCGTGTTTTTCCAGTATGTGGTCGAAAGCCGAAAAGCACTCGTGGAGGTCTTTGACCAGCTCCTTGGGTGTTAATACTTCTGATAATTGGGTAAAGCCTTTAAAATCGGTAAACAATACCGTTACAGATTCAATGAGTTGTGCTTCGGCCGAACCTTTTTCTTTGAGTTCCTGTGCAGTTTCTTCAGGCAAAATGTTGAGCAGGAGTTCTTCGCTTCGCTGCTTCTCTCTGGCAATTCGTTGTCTTTGTGAAAAAAACACGACAGCAAGCAGCAGCATCAAACCAAACCCGCCAATAAAAGCATTGCGCTCGAGGTTTTTACGCCTCAATTCTGCAGCGGCCAATGCATTTTGCTTTTCCTGCTCAAATATCAAAGCTGATTCTTTCTGAGCAAATTCATGTTCGTACTGTTGCTGCATCAAGGCGCGGGTATTCTCCTCATTGCGAATGCTGTCAGCCAGGGTGTTGTACATTTCATACATCTCCAGTGCAGCTTCCGGGTTTCCCAGTCTCTTTAATATAGAGTAGAGCTTTTCCGATGCGCGCATCATAAATTCCGCTTGTCCGATTTCACTGCTTAACTCAAGCGCCTTGCGGGCAATTTCCATGGCTTCGTAATCGCGCTGTTGGCGAAAATATACCTCAGCCAGATTTGCATAAATGCCCGAAAGCTCCACCCGGTCCTGTACTTCTTCGGCCAGTTCTGCAGCCTGCAAAAAATAATCTTCGGCAGATTTGTAAAGTGCCTGTTGATCATCACTATTATCACTGCTGTTTCCTTTCTTCATCGCCAAAGCGCCCATATTGTTCAGCGCATTTGCTTCTCCTTTCTTGTCCTTGATCTTCCTTCGTATTTTAAGGGCTTTATCATGTAGTTCCATTCCTTCTGCCAATAGGCTGTCTCGCTGGTCTCCTTTTGAAAAATCAGAAAATCTAATGGTTACATTTCCGAGGTTTGAAAGAGAATTGGCTAATTCACTTCCCTGCTTTTCTTTTTCATACCGCTCAATGGCAAGCAAATACCACTTTTGTGCTTCCCGGAGTGACTGCTGGTTTTCATTGGCCAAACCCAGACTGTTTTGCAAAGCCGCTATTTTGAGATTTACATCTTGGCCGGTTTTTTCAAGGCTGTCAAGCAGATGCAGGGCTGATTTATAATTTACCAGCGCCAATGGAATATTACCTAGTTGCTGGTAGATAATTCCCACGTTTGATTGCGAGGTGGCAATACCTATCATGGTATTCGCGTCTTTAGGTGTGGCGCGGGCGCGTTCAATATCCACGCCCAGGCTGAGTTCATAATTCTCTACTGCTTTTTCAAGATCCCCTTGCATGTGATGGGTGACACCAATACTGTTGTAAGCGCTGCTAACCTGCCTTTTCAAACCGAGTTTTTGGGCAAGTTCCAATTGTGCTTCGGCATAGTAGCGCGCAGTATCCGGAGCCTGCCTCAGGTAAACGCGCCAAACGAGATTGTGTGCTGCATTCAGGCGGAGCGAGTCGGGCAGAGTGGTGTCATTCCAAACATTGAGCAGTGAATCTTTTTGCGATTGTGCTTGAAAAGAGAAAAATAAAGCCAGGGTGAAACCCAAAAAATGCCGAAAACACATACTTACGATATTACTGAAATGATTGCAATTTAAGCAATTCTAACATGCTTAGAGAAAGTTTAACTTGCCCGCAACATACCCCGAAATACTTAGGGGTTTTTTGTCTAATCACTTTCGTGATTTTACAAACAGCATCCTCATTTTCCCTTTACCCTTCGCCTCAATCTCGCCCCGAAATTCACAATTGAACTCATCTTTTACCAGCTCATATGTCGCTTCACTGATATTCACCTTTCCCACTTCGCCGGACGATTCCATCCTGGATGCCGTATTCACCGTATCGCCCCAGATGTCGTACTGGAATTTTTTGACGCCCACAATTCCGGCTACTACCGGACCAGTGTGGATGCCGATGCGGATTTCGAAATAGGGTAGGTTGTTGGCGATTTTACGCTGTTTGCCTTCCTCTACAAAATCCCGCATTTCAAGCGCTGCGCGAATCACCTTCACGGCGTGATCATTTGTTGGAGTAGGCAGCCCGCCCGCTGCCATGTAGGCATCGCCTATGGTTTTGATCTTTTCCAGGCCGTACTTTGCGCAAATGTGATCAAAGGCGCTGAAGCACTCGTGGAGGTCCTTGACCAATTGCTTGGGGGTGACCAATTCGCTCATGGCAGTGAAGCCCTTGAAGTCGGTAAAGATCACGGTGACCTCATCGATGAGGCGGGCTTCGGCCTCACCTTTGTCTTTCAGCTCTTCGGCCACTTCGGCGGGGAGAATGTTGAGCAGGAGTGCATCGCTGCGGTCCTTTTCTTTTTGGACGATGGCGCGTGAACGCCGTGTGTAGCGCAGGCGGCTCCACAGCCCGAAGGCAAGCAGCAGCACAACGAAGCCCAGGGAGAGCACGATGTTGCGCGTGCGTTCCGCCTTGCTCTTCTCCAGCTCGCCCTGTAGCTTATCGGCGCGCAGCCCAAGGATCTCCCTGGCCTTCTTCTCGCTCTCATAGCGTTCCTGCATGTCGGCGATGGCTTTCACCTTCTCTGTATTGAGCAGGGTATCCTGCAGGGACTTGTGCACCCGCATTACCTTGTAGGCACTGTCGGCCCTCCCTGTCAGAAAGAGACATTGGCTGCGCACATCGGCGATTTTGACAGTGAGGCGAAGGTTCTTCAACGCATCTGCCAGCACCTGGGCTGAATCCAAATAGACCAACGCTTTCTCATACTTCTTCAAGTCGGAGTTCAGGATGGCCGTGTTGACGTACAGCCGGAGCAAGGCCTTCTTGTCATCGATGCTTCGGGCCAGGTTCATCGCACGTTGCTGGTAATGCTCCGCACTGTCGCGGTAGGCCTGTACTTCACTGTGAATACCCATCCACCCAAAATGTGCGACCATGTTCTGCAGCGCATTCAATTCGTTGGATACCACTCCTTCTTTTCGGGCATTGGCGAGCACATCGCGGAAGGCCTGCAAGGCCCCATCCAGGTCGTCCTGGTATGCAAGCGCGATGGCCCGGTTGGTGTACAGCCCATTGCGCGTGATGGAATAGGGCCATTTTTCGTTCCAGTTCCGCAGCGATGTTTCTGTAAGTTGCTGCACCTTCATGTATTCGCCCAGGGCCAACCATGCATTGCTGAGGGTTACATGGATGGACATCAGCACCAGGCTGTCGCAACCCGGGTGAAACAACTGCAGGGCGCGCTGAGCAACCGCGACGGCGGAGTCGGTTTGCCCGGTGAATTCGAAGCAATGGCTCCGCCAGGAGTGGATGTGGCTGGCGCGACACAGGTCCTTTGACTGCGTGAAGACGGTCAGCACTGAATCCAGCACGGGCAAGGTTTTGGTTGGCTCGGCGATGGCCTGATTGAGCTGCGCCTGATAAACGCTGTCGGCCCATGCCAATGCCCGATGATCAGCCTTGCCCTCCTGCGCAGTAGCGCCCATGTTATTAAGAAGGATAGCGACAAAGATGCCAACCTTGATCAGGAAGTGAGCATGTCTATGATTTGAATGGCATTCGGACATCGCAGATGAGACCTTTTGTTGAGTGGTGCTGCTCATTTTAGCTGCACAAAATACATCATTATTTCTCCTTTGCCTTTGGCTGCAATCTTGCCCCTATTGACAAAAGTGAATTCAGGGCCTGCGTTGCGCGAAGCCGAAGCAGCATCTTTCAAACGTTCGTAGGTGCTTTGGGAAATATTGACCTTGCCCACTTCGCCGCTGCTTTCCATGCGGCTGGCTGTATTCACCGTATCGCCCCAGATATCGTACTGGAATTTCTTCACTCCAACAATACCCGCCACCACCGGGCCGCTGTGGATGCCGATCCGCACTTCGAAGAAAGGGAGGCCTTGTTCGATCTTTCTCATTTTGCCTACGCGCACCACTTCGGCCATTTCGAGAGCGGCATTGACCGCATCCTGTGCATGGGTGGTATTGGGCGTGGGCAGTCCACCTGCAGCCATGTAGGCATCGCCAATGGTTTTTATTTTTTCGATACCATGTTTTTCCAGTATGTGGTCGAAAGCCGAAAAGCAGTCGTGGAGGTCTTTGACCAGCTCCTTGGGTGTTAATACTTCTGATAATTGGGTAAAGCCTTTGAAATCGGTAAACAATACCGTCACAGAATCAATGAGTTGTGCTTCGGCCGAACCTTTTTCTTTGAGTTCCTCAGCGGTTTCTTCAGGTAGGATGTTTAGCAGAAGTTCCTCACTGCGATCTTTTTCCTTCTGCAAAGCTGCCTTAGACCTTCGCACGTACTGTAGCCGATTGAATGCCGCGCCGGCCAGAAAAAGCATAAAGATACCTGAGGCAATGGCAATATTTCGGTTTTGGGTTTGCTTGCTCACTTCACGCTGATGGACCAGTTCCACGCGTAGTTTTTCTTCTTCGCGCATCAGGCTGTCGGCGAGCTGCCTGTTGGCAAACTCCATGCGCTCCAATTGCCGGATGGTTTCTCCGGCTTGTAAGCTATCGGACAAAGTAGATTGTCTTTCGAAATAAAGCAAGGCCCGGGCACTGTTGCCTATTTCGCGGTATGAGCGATACAGGCACTCGCAGGCATCCTTCTGGAATGAAATGGCGTCCATTTCCTCGGCCAACGCCAGGGCATCATGACACTGTCTAAGCGCCTGCTTAATGTCGCCCAAAGCGCTGTGAGATTTACCCATGCTAACCAGCGAGTTCACAACACCCTTCTTGTCTGAAATTTCCCGCTGAATTTCAAGGCTCCGCTCAAAAAAGCCAATGGCCTCCTGATGCATTTTTTCCTCGGCATAGACGCTGCCTATGTTGTGAAGTGAATAGGCCATGTTTCGCAAATCCCCGGCCGCCTCATCAATTTCGAGGCTCTGCTGAAAATACTCTCTTGCAGCATTAAAAATTTTCTGCTCTAGCGCAGAAGAACCTAAGCCATACAGCGCTAAAGAAATTCCACGCTGATCTTGTGTTTCTCGGCATAGGTACAAACTGCGGTTATAGTACTCATTGGCCTTTTCGTAGTCTTTCTGGTACCGGAAAATATTGCCGATATTATTGAGGGTAGTGGCCTTGCTGCTCATATCGTTCAAAGCATCGTAGTACCTCAGGGCTTTTCTGAACGACCTCAGGGCATTGATATAGTCTCCGCGCGAGTTATAGGTATTGCCAATGTTGTTCAATGTGGTTGCGATGCCCTGATTATCGCCAATTTGCTCTTTTACCTCAATGCTCTGCGCATAGTATTCCAATGCCTGCGTATAATCACCACGGTTATGGCTCAACATGCCCATGTTGTGCAGGGTGGAAGCAAGTGTTTTCATTTCTTCGCTCTCTCTGAGTATGGACACACTGCGCTCATATTGGGTTAACGCATCTTCGTATTTGCCCAATGCACTGAGAATTGAACCGATGTTGTTAAGCGAGCCCGCCATGCCGCGCGGGTCGTTATTCAGCGAGTCGGCTTGATAGGTGAGGTGGTAGTACTCGAGGGCATTTTTGTATTGCCCGCGAACCTGAAATGATGCACCCATGGTATTCAGGGCTACGGCTTTGTGTGTATTGTTGCCCGATAGTTCTGCAAGCTCTAATTGTTTTTGGGCGAAGTAAAAAGCAGAATCAGGCTTGGAAAAGAGATAGCCATGCCAGGCCAGGTTGTGCACTGCCTTCAACCGCGTGGAATCGGAAAGGCTTTCGTTACTCCACACAGCATAAAGGCTGTCGGGGTTTACATTGCCTGAAACCCGTGCGGCAAGCAGAATAATCAACACGGTCAAGGCATTTTTCATTGGCACAAGAGATTAATCGGTTGTGCAATTTATGAATTTCGGCCTTCGAAACCGCTTTTTCATCCATTCACAGGTTAATTCCTGAGTGAAACATAGACCAAAAATTCCCCTGTGAACTTTGCTAAACCTTAAAACAACCCGCCGCTAAGCATGTATCTCACTCTGCACTCTTCACTCAACAACTTTTCACTGACAAAACACCCCAAAATACTTCGGGACTATTTGCCCTATCACTTTCGTGAAACTACAAACAGCATCTTCAATTTCCCTTTTCCCTTGGCTTGGATTTCGCCTCTTTCTTCGAATGTGAATTCGTCTTTCACCAACTCAAAAGTGCTCTCAGATACATTCACCCTCCCAACTTCACCGCTGCTTTCCATCCTGGATGCCGTATTCACCGTATCTCCCCAGATGTCGTATTGGAATTTCTTAATACCCACAATTCCCGCCACCACCGGGCCAGTATGTACTCCGATGCGGATTTCGAAGAACGGAAGCCCCTCCGCTATTTTCTTCGCCTTGCCTTTCTCCACCACTTCGGCCATTTCCAGCGCGGCATTGACCACGTCCTGTGCATGTGTGTTGTTGGGAGTAGGCAATCCGCCGGCGGCCATGTAGGCGTCTCCAATGGTTTTGATTTTTTCGATGCCGTATTTGTCGCAAATGTTGTCGAATAATGAAAAACACTCGTGCAGATCTTTCACCAATTCTTTCGGGCTCAATTGCTCGCTCATGGCAGTAAATCCTTTGAAATCTGTAAAAAGCACCGTGACCTTTTCGATGAGCTGAGCTTCTGAATGGCCTTTCTCCTTGAGCTCCTGAGCGGTTTCTTCCGGAAGAATGTTGAGCAGCAGTTCCTCACTGCGTTCTTTTTCTTTGCCTATTCGGTTGCGTTGTACAAGAAACACTCCGGCAAACAGCAGCACCACAGCAAAACCGCCCATAAAACCATTGCGCACCAATTTTTGTCGTTGCAGCTTCTGCTGGGCAATGGCCTCTCGCTTCTCCTGCTCGGCAATGGTGGCGGCTTCTTTCTTGTCGAATTCGTACTGCATATGAATACGAGTGAGCTTCCTGGTATTTTCTGCGCTGTAAATGCTGTCTCTGGTAATAATCATTTGTTCATGATATTCCAGCGCTTTACTGGTGTTTCCCATTGCTTTGTACGCACGGTAAAGACAATAGCAAGCCCGGTTTTGTGCTTGTAAAGATCCGGTTTCTTCGGAGAGGGCAAGACTCTTTTTACAATAGTCCAAAGCGAGTTGGATATTGCCTTGACCAAGGTAATAGTTCCCAAGATTGGTCTGGGTACTGGCAATTTCGTGTTGCATTCCAACTTCTTCAAGCGTCGCCAGGGCTTTTTCATAGTTCTCTAATGCAAGCGGGTAGTTTTCCAGTTGTATGTAAAGGTGGCCTATACTTCTCAATGATGTGCCCACGCCATACATGTCGCCAATCTCCTCGTTTATTTCTAACCCTCTTTCATAGTATGCCAGGGCTTCAGCAGTCTTACCTTGTTCTTGATAAATACGGCCAATATTGCCCAACTCTACAGCTATACCTTGCTTAATCCCGAGTTCTTCATCAATCGCCAGTGCCTGTTTGTAGTATTCCAGCGCGAGGAGGTCATTTTTCTGAGAATGATATATATTGCCAATATTGTTCAGGCTCATGGCCATGCCCTCTTTGTTTCCAATTTCTTCGTCAATGGCCAAAGCTTTGTTGTAATGTTCTAATGCCTTCGGATAATTGCCCTGTTCTTCGAAAAGTACGCCAACCGCAATCTCTGCTTCTGAAATGCCCCATTTATTTCCAATTTTTTCATTTCCGGCAATCGACTTTTCCAGAGATTCCAGCGCCCTGGTGAAATCGCCTTTCATTTCATGAGCAATTCCTTGCAATGTGTACGCCTGGTTGGAAGCTATTGGGTAATTGCGCTCTTTGGCAAAAGCGTGCATAGCTTCTGTTAAAATATGTACACTATCTGGGTTGGAAAAAAGGTAACCATTCCATATGTAGGTCTTGTAGGCTTGTACCCGGACGGAATCGGGTTGGGAGGTATCTTCCCATACACTGTACAAACTATCAAGATTTTGCGTGAAAGCCGGTGGTGTGTGAAGCAGTATTAGCGAAAAACCAACAGTGACAAAAGCCGGGCGCAAAATATGTTTGAGGAGTTTCATTGACCAAGTGTACAATAAAATCTTTAAATCCTGATTGACGGACTGTTGAATTTATTGACCTTCGGTGTCTTGGCCGTCACTCATGCAAAAAGTATAGGAGTATAATAAAATGACACACTTAACTGAGCGTCCCCTTCCACTTTTCACCAACCAACTTTTCACTCCCTCCACGCCAATCACAGTGCAACGCACCATCAAAACCCACAATAATTTGCTACTTTCGCTTTCCCAAAAAATCACCACCAAATTTATGTACGGAAAAATCAAAGATCACCTTCAGAACGAACTGAAATCCATCGAAGAAGCCGGGCTTTTTAAGCGCGAAAGAATCATTACCAGTGAGCAGGGAGCCGAAATCACCCTCGATTCCGGGAAAAAAGTCTTGAACTTCTGCGCGAACAACTACCTTGGACTTTCGTCGCACCCCGAAGTGGTAGCCGCTGCCAAAAAAGGACTCGAGACCCACGGATTTGGAATGTCGTCGGTGCGGTTTATTTGCGGAACGCAGGATATTCACAAAGAGCTCGAGGCCAAAATCGCAAAATTCACCGGAACAGAAGACACCATTCTCTACGCTGCCTGCTTTGACGCCAATGGGGGGGTGTTTGAACCCCTGCTCAACGATCTGGACTGCATCATTTCAGACGAGTTGAACCATGCTTCCATCATTGATGGCGTGCGCCTGTGCAAAGCGGCTCGCTACCGTTACAAAAACAACAACATGGCCGACCTCGAGGCCCAGCTAAAGGCTGCGCAGGATGCCGGGCACCGCTTTAAGCTCATTGTTACCGACGGAGTGTTCTCTATGGACGGCATTGTGGCCAACCTGAAGGGCATCTGCGATTTGGCAGACAAATATGACGCCATGGTAATGGTTGACGAATGCCACGCAGCGGGTTTTCTCGGCAAAACCGGAAGAGGGTCCATTGAACACTGCGATGTGATGGGCCGCGTGGATATTGTAACCGGAACCCTCGGTAAAGCCCTGGGTGGAGCCATGGGAGGCTACACCACAGGACGTAAAGAAATTATTGAACTGCTGCGTCAGCGCTCACGTCCTTATTTGTTTTCCAACTCCTTGGCACCCTCCATCGTGGCGGCATCCATCAAGGTGATGGATTTGTTAGACGAGAGCACTGAACTGCGCGACAGGCTGGAGTGGAATACGAACTACTTCAAAGAGGGAATGTCAAAACTCGGATTCGACATAGTACCCGGCGATTCAGCCATTGTGCCTGTAATGTTGTACGATGCCAAACTTTCGCAGGTGATGGCCGACAAACTGCTTGACGAAGGCGTGTACGTCATCGGGTTTTTCTACCCCGTGGTGCCCAAAGAAAAAGCGCGCATCCGCGTGCAGCTTTCTGCGGCCCACTCGCAGGAACATCTTGATAAAACCATCGCCGCGTTTGAAAAAGTCGGAAAGGAACTGGGTGTAATCAACTAGAAGTTTCATAGCATTCAACGGGCTGCCGGTGTAAAGCGGCCCGCAAAAACCATCAACCCCATCGCATGAGCAATAACATTAGGAACCTTCAACCCTCATCTCTGTGGAATCACTTTGCCGATCTGAACGCGGTTCCACGGCCTTCTAAAAAAGAAGAGCGCGTGATTCAGTTCATGGTTGATTTTGGCAAGCGCCTCAATCTGGAAACCCTTGTGGACGAAGTGGGCAACGTAATCATCAAAAAACCTGCTACATCAGGCATGGAAAACCGGCAAACGGTGGTGTTGCAAAGCCACCTCGACATGGTGCACCAGAAAAACAACGATACCGTTTTTGACTTCGACACACAGGGCATCGAAATGTTTGTGGATGGCGATTGGGTGAGAGCCAACGGCACCACCCTCGGTGCAGATAACGGTTTGGGGGTAGCCGCAATTATGGCCGTTCTTTCATCCACCGATATATCTCACCCACCCCTTGAAGCGCTTTTTACCATTGACGAGGAAACCGGTATGACCGGCGCTATGGGGCTGAAAGGCGGATTGCTCAACGCGAGTATCATGCTCAACCTCGATACCGAAGACGACGACGAGCTCACCATCGGCTGTGCCGGAGGAGTTGACGTTACGGCAACGGGTAGCTACCGCGAAGTGGAAGTTCCGGAAAATTACGTGGGTTACACCCTCACCGTGAAGGGGCTGAGTGGTGGGCATTCCGGCATGGACATTCACAAAGGCCTTGGGAATGCCAATAAACTGCTCAACAGAATCTTGCATCACGCGGGCGCCCATATCGAATTGCATATTTCCGAAGTGGACGGCGGCGGATTGCGCAACGCTATTCCTCGCGAGGCAAAAGCGGTATTGGCGTTGGCCCCACATCATACCCAAAAATTTGAGCAGGCCGTTGCCGATATCTCCTGCCACATCATCTCAGAACTCAATCTCACCGACCCGGCGGCAAAAATTCTTTTGGAGCCTGCCACCCGTCCGCCAAAGGCGATGGATGCTTCATTTCAAAAGCAATGGATTCGCGCCATCTACGCGTGTCACAACGGGATTTACCGCATGAGCCCGGGCGTGGAAAACCTCGTTCAGACATCGAACAACCTTGCGCGCATGCTCGCGGAAGATGGCAGCTTCAGCATTCAGTGCCTGACACGAAGTTCGGTGGATTCTGAGAAACTCGATCTGGCCCAATCCATCCAGTCAGCATTGGAATGCACCGGTGCCGAGGTGACCTTTTCTGGGGATTACCCCGGCTGGGCGCCCAAAACCAATGCGGCCATTACACGAGTAATGGCGGAACTTTACCGTGAAATCTTCCAGAGCGAACCCTATGTAAATGTGTGCCATGCCGGACTGGAATGCGGTATTCTGGGTGCGAATTACCCCGATATGGAAATGATTTCGTTTGGGCCCAATATACGTGGTGCGCACTCGCCCGACGAGAAAGTGCAGGTTTCTTCCGTGCAGAAATTCTGGAAATTCCTGCTTGAAACACTTCGCCAAACACCCGCTGCCTGATGAGTACCTCGGCCAATATCAAGCTTATTTGGGATTTTCGTGGGCCGGATGCCGAAGGGCTAGCCGTACATCATGAAAAACACCTTGCGCAATATCGAGATCGGAACGGTATGAACCACAGCGCAACCGGATGCGATGAACTCGCGCCGAGGCACTGGATTGCATGGATTACGGTTGCTGAAATCGAAATGATTACCACACGCGATGCGCTTCGGCCCCACAGGGGAGAAAAATTAGTTTAGTACGATTTATCTGTCCAGAGAAAACAACCCGCATCAATTTTTTCCGTCATCACACCCGAACATCCAAATGGAAATTGTTGTATCTTCACCGGCTGCGAACGCCATGATAGCTAGAAAAAATGATTGAAATGCGACTGAAGAAACTGTCGAAAAGCCTGATGATTGCTTTGGCATTTATTGGGTTGATTTCCGCGTACTCCTGTAATCACAAAGACAATGAGGTTAAAGCCACATGCTTTGATGAAATTTTAAACCAGGAAGAAGAACGCGTAGATTGTGGAGGACCTAACTGCCCGCCATGTCCACCTACCTGCGATGACGGAATTCAGAACCAGGACGAAGAAGCACCCGACTGCGGTGGCCCCAACTGTCCGCCCTGTGGAACGTGTGATGACGGAATCCAAAATGAAGTTTGGGTGCCTGCGCTCAATATGTTCGTTATGGAGCAAGGTGTGGACTGTGGTTTCCCGTGTACCAATTTCTGCCCACCTTCTTGCGAAGATGGCATTCAAAACGGCGACGAGGAAGGGATTGACTGTGGAGGTTCCAACTGTCCGCCATGCCCTCCGCCCACCTGCTTTGACGGTGTATGGAACGGGCTTGAAACCGGTGTGGATTGCGGTGGTCCTGACTGCCCGCCATGTCCCACACCAACCTGTTTTGACGGTATTCAGAACCAAAATGAAACAGGTATTGATTGCGGTGGCGTTTGCCCGAATCAGTGTCCCGACGCAACTTGTTTTGACGGTATTCAAAATCAGGGTGAAACCGGAATTGATTGCGGCGGCCCCTGCCCAACTATTTGCCCTCCACCCAGTTGTAATGACGGTGTTCAAAATCAAGGCGAAGAATGGATTGACTGCGGTGGGCCATGTCCCAATGTATGCCCAACCTGTGATGATGGTGTGCAAAACGGGCCTGAAGCAGGAGTGGACTGCGTGATAGGTAACTACCCCGATTACGCAGGAGGAACATGTCCGCAATGCCCTACCTGTAACGATGGCATATTAAATCAGGGAGAAACCGCGGTAGATTGTGGTGGCCCGTTCTGCGATGATTGCGAAATGTACCTGAATGCCACTACAGTGGGAACATTTGCCTTTATTGGTGAGAACTTTCAGGTGCAACAGGCAGGTTTCGATCTGATCTTCAGCGCTACCCAAACAGCCGGTGGGCAAACACGAACGCTGCGCATCAAGGTACCGCTCAACCTGGAGATGTTTGCCACGGCCGACATTCAGATTTATCAACTCTCCCCTTCGGTAGAGCACATCAATTTTGGTGGAACGGTTTTCCAATCGGTCGAATTGGCCGGAAGCGAAATGGAAATTACCTTCAAAAATGCCGTACCTGAATCAGGACCAAACCGCATAGAAGGGGTCATCAATATGGTTCAGCTCAACAATGTGGATATTGTAACCGGTGGCACCACCGGAGCGCAAAACATCACGTTCGGAATCAACTACAATTAAGCGATTAACAACTTATTATAACACAAGCCGCCTCCACTTGGGCGGCTTTTTTTTGTAGCCATTTGTAAACTACCAAACGGTTGCAGTAATGGCGGGCGCCTCTGTAGATCGCCCTGTTTACTTTATCTTTTACTTGCCTCAGATCTGTTCATCACCTCCGTCTGCCGCACGATAGATGCTTTGTGCAATGACTGCAAAAGTTCGCGGATAAAACCTGCATCCAGGCCAAGGGCTTCCGACCACTCCAACCGCGTTCGCAAAATTTCCCTCCAGCGTTCTACCTGGTAAATGGTGACGTGGTTGTCGCGTTTGTACTCGCCGATTTCTTCTACCAGAGCCATGCGGGCGGCGAGTTTCTGCATCAGCTCTTCGTCTATCTGATCAATAGAGTCACGTAATTGCTCAAGACGATTCAGGAAAAAAGCATCCTCGGATGTTGCATACCGGATTTGCAATTTGCCCAGCATTTCTATGAGCGTTAAGGGCGTAATTTGCTGTTTTGCGTCGCTCAGGGCATTGTCGGGGTCGTGATGACTTTCAATCATCAGTCCCGAAAAGTTGAGGTCCAGGGCCTTTTGGGCAATCATCTGCAGCAAATCGCGCGAGCCCGCAATATGGCTCGGATCGCAAAGAACTTCCAGGTCGGGAAACAAGCGCTTTAATTCTATGGGAAACTCCCATTTGGGGTCGTTGCGAAAAGGCGTTTTCTCAAACCACGAAAACCCGCGGTGAATGGCTGCAATTTCTTCTATACCCGCAGCGGCGATGCGCTCCAGTGCACCAATCCACAGTTGCAAATCGGGGTTGATGGGGTTCTTCACCATCACCGGTATCTTTACCCCATTCAGGGCATCGGCAATTTCCTGTACCGAAAAGGGATTTACGGTGGTGCGGGCGCCAACCCACAACACATCTACACCTGCTTTGAGCGCGGCTTCTACGTGCTGGCCGTTGGCTACTTCGGTGGCGGTTTGCAAGCCGGTTTCGCGCTTTACGGTAGCCAACCACTCGAGCGCGATGGCTCCGTGGCCTTCAAAGGCGTTGGGTCGCGTTCGGGGTTTCCATACTCCTGCACGAAAAGCCTGAATCACTCCGCTGTTTTGAAGCTCGCGGGCAATGGTGAGCATTTGCTCTTCGCTCTCGGCGCTGCAGGGGCCGCTGATGATGTAAGGCTTTCCGTTACGTGGTATCCAGCTTTTCAAATAGAGTACTTTTTACGCTACAAAGATAGCAACTTAAGAGGGGGGAATGTTCACGGACTACCACCGCACTGCTACCTTCCCAATCGACGAACGGCCTTCGAGTGCCCGATGGGCGTCTGCAATTTTTTCGGCGGGCAAAATTTGACCGGATACCGGATTGATCGCGCCCTCTACATAAAGTTCCATTACGCGGTTCAGGCAATGCTGCACCACATCCGGGCGGTTGTCGGCCAACTTGAGCATATTCACACCCACCACAGATTTGGATTTCATCATCATAAACAGCGGACTGTAAAACCCGGTTTGCAACAACAATTTTAGGTTGGCAAATACACCTCCTTTGCTACCCATGCGGGTTGCCGCACCAAAGCACACCAAGGTTCCGCCTGAGCCGAGTAAATTGTAATCTTTTTTTATGGTGCTGCCGGCCAACGCATTGAAAGTAGCCGAGAGACGAGTTCCGTTCAGCCATTTGGCCATCGCAACAGCATAGTCCTCCGCACGGTAATTGATTGCACAATCCACGCCTTGTTTTTTGAGAAACTCGATTTTTTCGGGTGAGCCCGCAGTTCCAATGACTTTGCAGCCAAAGTGCCTGGCCAATTGAACCAGCGCCAATCCCACTCCACCCGCTGCGGCGTGCACAAGCACTGTGTCTCCCGGAAGCAGTTCGCGGCAATGCATAATCGCATAGTATGCCGTTGCGTACTGGGTTCCGAGTGTGGTTGCCCGGTCAATATCCAGCTCATCAGGAATGGGCACCAGCCCGCGGTGATCAGTTACCACTTTTTCGGCGTATCCGCCAAAACGCGTAAAGGCCAAAACACGTTTTCCCACCCAGGACGGGTCCACATCGGCACCTGTTTTTTCCACACGGCCTACCACCTCGTAGCCCAGGATACAGGGCAGAGGCGGGGCTTCGCGGTACAAGCCGTTGCGAGCCATTACATCGGCAAAGTTGAGCCCGAAGCCCTCTACAGCTACCGTCACCTGACGGTCTTTCATTTCGGGGTCAGGTGTTTCGCGGATTTCAAATGCTTTTTCGGCGGCGCCATATTGGGTAAGGAAAATAGCTTTCATGGTTGCTGAACAGGTTTGGATTTGTTTTTTGAATGACCGCCCACTACCAGCACAAATTCGCCTTTTACACCTTTGGCTTCAAAGTAGGCTAGCACTTCGGCGATGGTTCCCCGGTAGGTTTCTTCGTGCAGCTTGGTAATTTCCCTGGAAACAGACATGGGGCGCTCTGCTCCAAAGGTAGCAGCAAAATCGCCAAGGGTTTTCAGCAATTTGTGAGGCGATTCCAGGAAAACCATGGTTCGCTCTTCGAGGGCGAGGCTTTCCAGACGTGTTTTCCGTCCTTTTTTGGGGGGCAGAAAACCCTCAAAACAAAAGCGGTCAGTGGGCAATGCTGATAGTGTAAGGGCCGGAATGATAGAGGTGGCACCGGGCAGGGACTCAACCACAACGGCTGCTTCGGCACAGGCCCGCAGTATCATAAAACCGGGGTCGGAAATGCCGGGCGTTCCGGCGTCGGTAATCAGGGCAAAGACTTCGCCTCCCGACATTCGCTCTACGAGTCGCGAGGTGATCTTGTGCTCGTTGTGCATGTGGTAGGCCATCACAGGTGTTGTTACTCCGTAATGCTTGAGTAATTTAGAGGAGGTGCGCGTGTCTTCTGCCAGAATGATATCCACCGATTTCAGCACCTCAAGTGCCCGCAGGGTGATGTCTCCGAGGTTGCCGATGGGCGTTGGAACCAGATACAAACGGGTTGCTGAAGAAGTGCTCATGTCTCAGGCAAATGTAAGATTGTATTGCTTACGGTATCCACACGTCGGCTCATGAACTCTTCCGCTGGGGGCAGATTTGTTTACCGAACACCGTCCGCTTGAAGAAGGAATTATCACATCATCCAATCACCTCATAGCTAATTCCGTGCGCTGAGACTCTTCGTCTGGGCTCAGAGTGGACAGGATGGCGGTGCTGATTGGTGTCCAGGTTTGTACGAGCAACATTCTGCGATCGGCAAGAAATAGAGTTGCGCACGTAATCAGAACGCGGTTGGCGTTTCATTGTCTAATTGTCTAATCGGCTCACTGGCTCATTATCCAACCATCACATTACCACATCATCTAACCACCAACCTCAACACCTGCTCCTCGCCCTGTTCGTTGGAAACACGAATCAGGTAGGTGCCGGCACCGAGTTGCTGCTTGTCCAGGAACAGGCGGTCGGTTACGCGTTCCCATTGAGCAACCATGCGTCCGTTGATATCCAGGATATCAACATTCCAGAAGCGATTGCCCAACTCAATCGTAGCCATGCCATCGGTAGGGTTGGGGTACACCGCAATTTCGGGCTGTGAGGCGCTCATGACGCTGGTAATGATATTCACGTCAAAAGGCATGGCACAACCATCGCCGTAGCCCACAAGCACGGTGTATAAGCCCGATTCGGTTACATCCAGTTCCTGTTGGTTGGCTCCCTCGATGGCTTCTCCGTTGAGCAGCCACTGCCAGTTATCGCCATCGGGCGCAGTAAGCATATCTCCTTCCTGCACAATCTCTCCGGTGGGGGCTTCGGGCAGGTTCAGCACAAGTGTTTGGCTTACCTCACAAAGCGGATTGGATACTTCGAGCGTAATGGTGATTTCTCCGGCCTCGGGAATAAATTCCAGTTCACTTTCGGTACCCGCCAGATTATCGTTTACAGTCCAGGTGTACTCCTCGATGTAATCCATGTCGGATGCCAGTGTGAGCGGTTGCCCGGCACAGGCGTTGTCCAATGCGCTGAAAGCCGCCAGTCCGTCGCACGAAAAGATAGTGTGCCAGGTGGTGTTGGTAATAATGGGCGGATTTTCATCAAAGTAAATGGCTGCCGTATTGTTGATGACATCTCCCACAGGTACATCGGCCAGTGTTTGAACGCTGAACTTCAAAAATCCATGGCTTTCCGGCTCGTTGGTGGTGCTGTCAGGAAGATAGATTTCAGGAAAGAGAAACTCCGCCACCCCGTCTTCGTGGCGAATGGATGCAATCATATTGTGCGACGACATCAACGGTGTAAAGGTACCGAGGTCAAAACGCTCCGCGTCGAGCTCATCCACTACCAGCACGGTTTCAGCCGGGAAGTTTCCGGTATTCTGAAAGCGCACGGTGTACTCGATGATTTCTCCTGCAAGGATAAAATGGGGTTCGGCATATCCCACGGGGTCAGAGAGTTTGTCGTTGGGGTCATAGGCACACATTACCTGGTATTCCTGCTCCCATGTATCGTTGAATACTTCCATGCCTCCGTCATCCTGCAAGGTCAGCTCATAGGTGATGGAAAGCGTTTGCCCCACGTAATCAACGCCGGGCCCTTCAATAAAACCGTTGTATAGCAGTAGTTGACCAACAGGATGCCCGGTAACATCCCAGGTGATGGTTTGTCCGTCGATGGAGCTGGGCGCAGGTCCGGGAAAATGGGCATTGAGAGTAGGTGTGAGCGCATTGTCAAGCGTGAGAGTCAGGGTACCATTGAGTGAATCGGTGCCAATGTTGGTAATCATCAATCCCGGATTGAACCCATTGGTGCAGTGCAGAATTGGATTCCACATAAAGGTCTGAATATCAAATATAGGTTCAGTGCTGCTCACACCCAGATTGATGATGCCGTTGCAATCGGGGGCGTAAATGGGCACATTCACCGAGTTGGGCAAGGGTTCAAAGTCGGTTCCGTTGTTGACCAGGCTCATGGTTTGTGCGTCTCCCGTGGGGTAGGTGAAACTGTAATATCCGTTGGCGTCGGTAAAAACTGAAAGCCCGAGCGGCATGATTTCTATTTCCCAGTTGCCGAGTGTGGGCTCTGTGAAGCCGGTAGCGGTATCGTACTCACCGTTGCCGTTGATATCAAAATAGACGTGCCCGCTGATGCTCACGTCGCCGGTGTAGATGCATGAACCATCGTCGCAACCAGCATCGGGGTTGAAGTTGCAAGCCGCAGGGTCTGTACATCCTGCGTAAATACATTCGTAGTCGCAGATGGCATCTGGATTGTAGTTGCATGCATCTGGATTTGAGCACTGTACAAAGTTTGGGTCTGGAATCGTAGCAAAGCTTCCTTTTTTCAGAAACACCCCGGAATCCAACATACCATCCGCTACGTTGCATATGGCCAACTTGATGTGGTACACGCTGCCGCATTCTACGGCTGATTTAGCACTCAGAGGCACCGTAAACCCGCCAAAACAAATATCTGATGCCAGGCCTGTGCCGTTCGTCCCGCCATTATCAACAAAAAACTCATTATTGCACGGACAGGTTTCGCCGGTTCCGGGTGAAGTACAAGCTTGCCCTGCAGGTGTACCGTTGTTCACAGAGTTGATGGCAACAGGGCTTCCGTCATTTAGTGTTGCAATATTTTCGGCGTTATTGGAAAAAGGCCCTTGAATGCCCGGGCCACTGAGGAAGAAACCAAAAACATCGTTGAACGCGCTGCACACAAAGCTGTGGTACTCGCGCGATGCAAAAATGAAATTGAATTCAATCGAGTCGCCCTGAGGAATAAAATCAAATTCCACCACGGTAACATCGAATAAAGTGGAACTCCCATTGAGTAGTTGCAACAAATCTGAATCAGATCCATTGCCGGATCCGTCAGAGGTTGAGCCGCATGTCGTGATTCCCACATTTTTGGTGGTCATCACCATGCCTTCTTCAATAGGAAATAAGGGGCCCACCACTTCAAACGTTCCCACGCGTGGAACAACCTGGTTTCCATCAAGGCCGTTGTAGGTGATGTTAAAGGCCTCCACTCCCTCGCCCAGCAACATCTGGGACACGATTTCCTCTACCGTCATATCGGAAGATACCGTGGTTTGAGCAATGAGAGAACAGGGCAGCAGCAAGAGTGCTGCAGCGGCAAATAGGACGAGTACATTTTTCATGGTGAAGTGTGTTTGGTTAAGGTTTCGGTGCTAAACCGTCATCAGGATTGGTTTG
>REDV01000136.1 GCA_007695365.1 Cryomorphaceae bacterium
GACAGGATGGTGAGTATGACTTCTTTGAATTAGAGCTATCAGTTTTTACCGCAATGGACGCTATGGAGGCGCAACGGGCGCAAGGGACTTCTTCAATTTCGCATACGCCATTGCGCACTTTGCACCTTCTTTACGCGCCGCAGGCCTTGGGAGCGTTATCTATGCTTACTCCATAATATTAGCCAGATCCGGGGAGCGTCATGCTACATTTTTACCCTGACGGCGCATTCGCTGTTGCGAAAGCCATTCTGTGGGACTCACACCTTCCACTTGCTTGAACAGGCGCGAGAAATAATTGAGACTACTGAAGCCACAATCAAAACACGCATTGGAAACAGAGCGGCCTTGATACAGCAAGAGTTGTTTGGCACGTTGCAAGCGCTCACGATTGATAAACTGTACCGGCGTTTCACCCAGTTCGCGCTGAAAAGCTCTGAAAAACTGTGCGCGCGACAAGCAGGCTTTATTGGCTAACTGATCTACCGAAAGTTGATCGGAGAGGTTCTTGCGGATGTACTGCACGACGTGGGCCAGGCGGTTACGGGTGCTCAATTTGTCGAGATTTCCCAGTAAAAAATGCCTTGCATGGGTCTGCATAAGACTGGCAATCAGCTCACGGGTAGTGTTGGAGGCCCGCATCTGCCTACCGTAGTCATTGTCAACCAACACCTTAATCAGCCGATTTAACCCGTCCTCTACCCGGGCATTGTTCATTAACAAAAAGTTATCCTTGCTCCATTCCCAGGCACCATTGTCTGTCTTCGGAAAAAATTCATTGAGCCAATTCATGGTATCTTTCACAAAGCCATTACTGATTTCAAGTGCCATACACTGTGTAGGGTGATTTACCGAGGCTTCGGGAAAATCAATGTACATAAGCTCTGAGGCCGGCATCACAATGGTTTGGCCAGGCACAAAACCAAACGGTGAGCGGTCATGAAGGTGCATTACCTTTTTTCCTTGAATCATACTCACTACCACGGGGTTGTCAAATTTCAGATCAAAATGCTTGGTTACGCGCTGGGTTTCAAAGACATTTAACACCGCATGGTCGGCAGGGTGTACCGTCTGATGTTCTACATCCGTTTGGGGTGCGCTGAAAATGCGGTGCTTCTCCTTGAGGTTTAATCCCGATAACATAGGCTAAATATAAGTAGGAAGTGCTGGATATTCCCAACCTTACATCAGGTTTTTATGCATTTTGATACGATTGTGCTAATGGACGCGACTAATGTGGAAGTAATTGCCGTTGAAGCTGAACACTTTTGTGGCGAACAAAAAACAATGTTATGACTACACAAACAACCAACGCGCCAAGCAGCACACAACTGGCGCGGCCCGAATTCAAAGAAAGGTATGACAATTACATAGGTGGCAAATTTGTAGCACCCGAGGGCGGAGAGTACTTTGAGGCCATTTCGCCCATTGACGGAAAACCTTTTACCAAAGTGGCTCGAAGCAAAGCAGCCGACATAGAACTGGCCATCAATGCGGCCGAAAAAGCTTTTAAAACATGGGGTAAATCAAGTGCAACCTATCGGAGCAACGTATTGCTTAAGGTAGCCGATCGCATTGAGGAAAACCTCGAATTTCTGGCTCGTGTAGAAACCATTGACAATGGCAAAGCCGTGCGCGAAACCATTCATGCAGACCTCGCCCTGGTGGTAGATCACTTCCGGTATTTTGCCGGTGTAATCCGTGCCGAGGAAGGCTCCGTTTCTGAGCACGATGAGTTCACTGTATCCATGAACATCAAAGAGCCACTTGGCGTAGTGGGACAAATTATTCCCTGGAACTTTCCGCTATTGATGGCTACCTGGAAAATTGCGCCCGCGCTGGCCGCAGGTTGCTGCACCATTGTTAAACCTGCCGAGCAAACTCCGGCCTCTATTATGGTGCTGATGGAGTTGATTGGCGACCTGATTCCCGAAGGGGTAATCAATGTGGTGAATGGTTTCGGGCCCGAAGCCGGAAAACCGCTCGCTCAATCACCCCGCATCCAGAAGGTGGCCTTCACCGGCGAAACCACCACGGGACGTCTCATTATGCAGTACGCGTCTGAAAACCTGAACCCCGTAACCATGGAACTCGGCGGTAAATCGCCCAATGTATTCTTCCCGTCAATCATGGATGCCGACGACGCATTTTTTGACAAATGTATTGAGGGTGCAGTACTCTTTGCACTCAACCAGGGTGAAGTGTGCACATGTCCGAGCCGCATGTTGGTGCATGAAAGCATCTATGATAAATTCATGGAGCGCGTGATTCAACGCACGGAAGCCATCAAAATGGGGCATCCGTTAGACACCACTACGATGATGGGTGCACAAGCATCCAAAGACCAGTTCGATAAAGTAATGAACTACATTGATATAGGAAAGCAAGAAGGTGCAGAAGTGCTTACAGGTGGCACCCCCGCCCAACTCAATAGTGGCCTTGAAACTGGCTACTACATCAAGCCTACGATTTTGAAAGGACACAACAAAATGCGTGTTTTTCAGGAGGAAATCTTTGGACCGGTAACCTCGGTTACTACCTTTAAAACCACCGAAGAAGCAATTGAAATTGCCAACGACACACTCTATGGCCTCGGTGCAGGAGTATGGAGCCGCGATGCCCACGAATTGTACCAGGTGCCCCGCGCCATTCAGGCCGGACGCGTATGGGTAAATTGCTACCACGCATACCCTGCGCATGCGCCCTTCGGCGGATATAAGCAATCGGGTTTTGGAAGAGAAAACCATTTAATGATGCTCAACCATTACCGGCAAAACAAGAACATGCTCATTTCTTACAACAAGAATAAGCTGGGTTTCTTTTAGGCCGTAAACCAAGTAAACATAGCTTCCCGATATGCCCCGTGCGTGTCGGGAAGTTTATCTTTTTCGCTGACATCATTCCTTTTTCCATGCCGCACCCAAGAATAGCTATTACCGAAGCCGCCAAAGACCTGATTGACACAATCAGAGCAGACCACGGCGAGCTTATGTTTCACCAAAGCGGCGGCTGTTGCGATGGCTCTACGCCCATGTGCTTTCAAAAGGGAGAATTCAAAACAGGCCCTTCAGATGTGCGGCTGGGTGAAATCTATGGCTGTGAATTTTTTATGAGTGCATCTCAGTTTGAGTATTGGAAGCATACCCACCTCACACTCGACTGCACAGAGGGCAGGGGATCCAGCTTCAGCCTGGACATCCCCTACGGCAAAAGGTTTTTGATTAAAAGCCGATTGTTTAGCAAGGAAGAAGCAGCAGACCTGCAACCGGTAA